>JAZRBK010000069.1:0-11623 GCA_045635025.1 Candidatus Scatosoma sp. | reverse complement strand
CACGATTACCGCGCCGATTACGATAGAGAGAAGGGTGCATTTTTTCACCGTACTTTTCACGAGCTTATTCATCATCGTCGTCATCCTCCCTTACGAAACGGAAATATTTATATTTGTTTTTGCTTGCGGAAAGGTAGACGTAGTTAATTCCCCTGTTCCAAAGCAAGTTTCCAAACGCCGCCGCCGCGATACAAATGAGCGCCTGAACGCCAAGCGTGCTCAAACTGGGTGCACCGAAGAGGAACGCCACCGCCGCGAGCGCGAGTACCACGTAAATATCCACCATACCCCAAAGGGTTTTCTTATACCCGCCTTTCACGGACGATTCCACCGTTTTGCCGAGCATAAACTCCGTTTTAATCGCACGGTAAATCATTGCTTGCATAACGTTCATAAGCACGAGCCCGCCCAAGAATACGAGCACCGACCCGAGCGTAACTTCAAACACGCCGCGATTGATGAATGCGAAGCACATTGCGGTAATGATAAGATAGGACAAATTGCCGTACACGCTTACGCCGCCGAATCTGCCCGTCTTGACAACGGGGAGCACCAACGCCGCTAATAAAATCACGCCGAGTGCGATATACAAAAGGGTAAGCACGTTCTCGCCGTATACGGGTTCGTAGGAGCGGAGCGCGCTGGTTGCGAGCTCTAAGTCGTACTCGTCCACCTCGATTTCGAGCGCGGAATCCAACAAGATTTCCACCGTTTCAAGGTAATCTTTATACACCGTATCCGTAGGAATTACACGTACCTCTTTATTGTCCATAATCGAATCGGAATAAATGGATACGAGCTTCTCTCCGTCAATCATAACGTCAATGGAAACGAGCGAAGAGGTATCCGCAGACGCACTCGTCGGAGCGGGAGAAAGGCTTTCCTGTTCCCTTTCGAGCATCTCCTTACCCTCGGAGGTAAACTCGATAGAAAGGTACGCCGTTTTATACTTCGTCTTTACGGAAACGCTTTCAATGAGCTCGGAAGCTTTCGCGCCCTTTTTCATTTCGTCGACAGGTTGTCCGCTCTTTTGCAGTTCTACCGCGCCGAGGTTTCCGAACATCGTAAGCGCCGAAGATACGCTGTCTACCGCGGTGTTCTCCGCATCGTACGCGCTCGCGGGAAGCTCTACGCGAATCGCATAGTCGTCCACGATAGAAACGCGGTAATCGGAATACTGCTTCTTTGCAAAACGGTCGGCGATTGCTTCCGCCGTCTTTTCAAAGCTCTCTGCAAACGATGCCGAAATCGTTCCGTCCTCTTCTACCAATCCCTTGTCGGGGTCGGTTTCTAAATACAAACTGCCGTGCTGTAAATAACTCTCCACGTATTCGTCGTAAGCTTTTTGGCTTTCCGCATTCCCCGCTTCCACTTCGGGAAGGTCCGCTTTATAATCCGTTTCGGATATAACGCCCTCGGGATAATAGTATGCGTAATACCCTCCGCCCAAATCCGTGCCGAGGTCAAATTGCAACGTAACGGGGTTCCAGTCTTTTACCCCGAACGATATCGGCGGGAAAAGCGTTACCACGCTCAATGCAATGATTACGATGGTAAGCAATACCATCAACATCACCGACTTTTTCTTGCCCATTTAAGTGCCTCCTGTGTATTCGGACTTTGTCCGAGTTTACAATGATACTTATTTATTATACTCTATTTTTAACCCCTCCGTCAAGTTATAACGGCGGGGTTTGTACATTTTTTGCGTTACAAATAACTTTTTTCGCGGGAAAATTGCTTATTTTTTACATTTTTTCTCAGCGAGAATATGCATAGCGCACTCTATCCGCTTTTTCATCATTGCACAAGTCGTTTCATACGGCTCGTCAATGTCCCCGTTGAAATGGTAATTGTTCGCGCTGCACCCGCCCGAGCAGATGAACTTTGCAAAGCAATTTTCGCATTTTTTTCTTGTGAACAGGCAAGAGTTTTTGAACTTTTCCCGAATGTCGGGACGGGTAATTCCTTCGAACACGCTACCCATTCTGAAATCCTTATCCCCTGCGAATTGGTGGCAAGGATATATATCGCCGTTGGGAATTACCGAGAAATATTCGTTCCCCGCTCCGCAAGCCGATACCCGTTTGGAAAGACAAGGTCCGCCCTCTAAATCCACGTTGAAATGGAAGAAGTTGAACCCGTTCCCCTCCGCATAGCATTTCAAATACTCGTCGCAAAGATTTTCGTATTCCTTTTCGATGGCGGGGAGGTGTTCTTCTCTGATTTGCAAATCCTCTATATCCGTAACGACGGGCTCCATCGAAATCGAATCGACACCCTGCCGAGCGATAAAGAGCACGTCCTTGCCAAAGTCGAGATTTTTCGCCGTGAACGTTCCGCGCACGTAATAACTTTTATTCCCTCTAAGCGAGATAAAGTTTTTGATTTTTTCAATAATCAAATCGAACGTACCCTTGCCGTTGACGCTTTTTCGAATGGCGTCGTGTACCTCTTTTCTGCCGTCGAGAGAGAGCACTACGTTTTCCATTTCCTCGTTCAAAAAGCGTACCGTTTCGTCGTTTAACAAAAGGGCGTTGGTCGTCGTCGTGAAGAGGAACTTCTTCCCTGCTTTTTCGCCCGCTTCTTTGGCGTAATAGACGGTTTTTTTCAAAACGTCGAGGTTCATAAGCGGTTCGCCGCCGAAGAAATCCATTTCCAAAACCTTGCGTTTGCCGCTGTGTTCGATAAGGAAATCCACCGCTGCTTTCGCCGTTTCAAAATCCATTGCCTCGCGCTTATTGTGGTACGCGCCCTCGTCGGCAAAGCAGTAGCGACAGCGCATATTGCAATCGTGGCAAATGTGGATACAAAGCGCTTTGACTTCGTTGCTTTTTACGGGATACGCCTTAACCTCTTCTTTGAAAAGCAAGCCCTGTTCTTTGAGCGCTTCTACATCGGAAAGAACCTCTTTTATCTGTTCGTCGGTAAGATAGGTAATATCTATATTCCCGTCCTCGTAATTTGCCTTTAAGTAGTCGGCGGTAGGCTTGTCGCACTCGTGTAAAGAGCCACTGCCCACGTCGTAGATATAGTTTTTATCTCGGTAATTAAATACGTGTATCATATCGTCCTTTTTTCCGTCTTTTTACGGGCTAAAACGGCGTACTTGAAAAAATACGCCGTTTTCGTCCGATTGTTGCGTGCTTAAAAGAGCTTATTTACGTTCGATTTTATCTTCGCGCGTAATTCTTTCGCAAGATTGGTTGCCTACCGTGCAGCTGGTTTTGCAAGCGGATTGACAGGTGCTTCTGCATTCGCCGCAAGCGGTCGTTTTCTTTTCTGCGGGTTTCGCAATCGTTTTAATCATAACTTTTTTTCTCCTATTCCGTGGATTTATGCTATTATTATAATACACTTTTCACAAAATTGCAAGCGGTTTACACGGGTTTTTTCACCTTTCGCGCCCCAAAGCGCATTTTCTTGCCCGCATACAAGCGTTTTTAAGCGTTTTTTACGCGTGCTAACGCACCCTCCCGCGCGAGCGCGCGGATTTTTGCCCGCCTAACTGCCGTCCGATTCCGTTCGCCCACCCCGAAATCAAACCGCGATAAACCGCGATAAACTGCTATTATACACCGCGGCGGCGGTTGACGGCAATAGCTCCGCCCACGACCCCCGCAAAAAGGGCGAGGAACATCTCCACAAAAATCAGCCACGACAGAGAAAAATCCCCGCCGATAGCGGAAAACGTGAGATAGGAAAGCGCGGTAAAGAGCGCACCGATTGCTCCCCCTTTCAAAAACCCTTTCTCCCCGCGCACGAACGTGAGCGAGCCAAGCAGTACCGCTACCACTTTCACCGTTTGGTTGATAGGGTAAATAACTTTATCCGATATACCCGTCGTCTGTAAAATGCTCGCAAGCACTACCGCCGATAATAAGGAGAACGCAAGCGCAAGCGCTACCCCTTTGATGATTTGGAAAAAACCGTTCCCTAACGTTTCATTTTGCATAAAAAATACCTCCGCATTATCGTATGCGAAGGTGTTTTTCGTTTAGAACTTCTTTCTTTTTTAAGCGGGTTCGTTTCCACTATTTTGCGGACGCTCGGTGGTATCCGTTATTCCACTTGTATCCGTTATTCCGCTTTTTCTTCCTTAACTTCTTCCGCTGCTTCTGCGGGAGCTTCTTTTACTTCCTCTACGGGAACTTCTTCCGCCGCTTCTACGGGAGCTACGGGAGCGGGTTTTTCTACGACAGCGTCCGTTTGATAGATTGCTTGCTTATCGAATTTGAGGTAGGATTTGCCGCTTGCTTCCGTGCCCGTTTCCAAAACGAACGTGTTGTCGTCGCAAACCTCTACGACTACGCCACAGATACCGCCAATCGTCTTGACTTTATTGCCCGGCTTAATCGCATCGAGCATACTCTTCGTTTCTTCCTGTCTTTTCTTTTGGTTACGACGGTTGAAAATCATAAAGGCTACGATTACGAGGACGAGCACGCCCATAATAATCCAAGTTCCGTAAGGGTTTCCCGTTTCGGGGGAGCTAGACCCAGATTCCGTCAACAAATTAAAAATCATAATTTCTCCTTTTCCTTGCGCGCTAAGCGCTCCGTTTATATTTTATCTATTTATAATAATACCCGTTTTTTCCTTTTTTTGCAAGTGATTTGCTCGCGTTTTTTGACTTTTTTTCGCTTTCACCTACTTTTCACTCGCTTTTACGCGCTTTTACACGCCTTTACGCGTTTTCAAGCCGTTCACACTCTCATACGGCTACTTGCCCTTACTGCCCTTACAGCCTTTCAAAAATCTTTTTCCCTTTCGTTTTCACCCAAAACCAAAGCAAACCCGCGCCGCCCAAGTATACGACAAGGAAAATCCCCAAGTACGCCGCCGTAGGCAAGTATTTGCCAAACAGGAAATACCCGCCGACGATAAGCAGGGATATCCCCCAACCGCCGAACATAGAAATTACCACGCTCGCACCCTGTTTTACCGCCGCAATCTCGTTCGTCCAATGCAAGTTGGGATATTTGAGGTTGAGCGCTAAGCCCACGAGCGCCGAAAGTACGGCTATCGCAATAATCAAAGCGATTATCAAAACGCTCGTGAAAAGGGATATCTTCAAAAGCACGCAATACACGATTCCGACGATAACGGCGGGCACAGCCGCCAAAAGCAAATGAAAACCGAGTTTCGCCAAGAAAATCTTTTCCGTCGGCACGGGCGAGGAGCGTAAAATCCAAAGGGAATCCCCTTCTAGCGACACGGTGCTTGCGGAAACGGTGGTAGACGCCGCCAAAAGACAAAGCATACCCGCCAAGACTGCCGCTACGGCGTTTTCGCCTACACCCAAAACCGTCAAAACTCCGAAAAGTTCCCCGTTGAAAATGGCAAGCACGCCGAGCAGAACGGCAAAAATCGTACCCATAGAGGTATTGAGGAAAATCATCGGATTTTTGAAGATACGGAACGCTTCTTTTTTGAAAATCGCCCACGTAACGGACGTCGTTTTGACTTCCTTTTCCTTATAAACCTTTTTCCGCGCACCACGCTTAACGGCTACGACGGAAAGGAACGTCTTGCTAAGCAACAGATACACGAGCGCAAACGCACCGACAAATATCCCTGTAAAAATGAGCATAGCCAACGGGTCGCCCGTCGCACCGAGTCCCATTTTCCAAAACGGATAGAGAGCGGTTTTCATCGTTTCGCCTACCGCTTCGCCGTTTTGCACCACGTAGATAAGGGCTTCGTTCATATCCCCGATAAGCCAATAATACGCAACCATAAACCCAAGGAAAAAGAGCACGGTTAAAAGGTTTTTCGCCCGTATGCGCGCCGTTATCCACGCAATCGCCCAACCGAGCAAAGAACAAACCGCAAGCGTACCGAGCGGTAAAATAAAGAGTATCAAAAGGGAGAATACGAGCGGTAAAAACGCTACCCCCGCCACCGTGAAATATTTCACGAGTGCAGGCAAAAATACAATCCCCTCAAAGAGAAGCGTAATAAGGTACAAGGAAAATATTCTCGTCAAAAGAATCAGCCAAGCGGGAATGGGCAAGGAAAGTAAAAAATCATTGTCCTTTGCCTCGAAAAGCTGGGATTTTGTCGCGAACACGCTCCCGATACAGCCAAGCCCCGTCGCTATCGTACCCATAAAGGCGAAATACACCCAACTAAGCCCCGACAACACGAATGGCTCGCACAGCAATCCCGCCATTAGCCACATCATTGCAAAGCCTGCAAAGAGCGCGTAAACCATTAAGACGGCGAACAGGACGATAAGTCCTTTCTTGCGTTTTGCCCCTTTCTTCTTGTCGAGGGATAACGCCGCAAGCATCGCCGCGAACTGTTTTTTCATCAACGCCTTAAATACTTTCGTCATACCAGCTCCAAGAACACTTTTTCAAGGGAAGTATCCCCTTTCACCTCGTCCACGGTACCCACCTTTATCAATTTCCCCGCTTTGATAATCGCCACTTTATCGCAGAGCTTTTCCGCAACTTCGAGTACGTGTGTAGAAAAAAGAATTGCGCCGCCACGCTCGCACAGAGCGCGCATCATCTCCTTGATATCGTGTGCGGCTTTGGGGTCGAGCCCAACGAACGGCTCGTCCATAATCATAAGCTTCGGTTCGTGCAGTAGCGCGGAAATGAGCGCCAATTTCTGCTTCATACCGTGGGAATAGGTACTGATAGACTGCGCCAAATCCTGCGTAAGCGAAAAAGTTTCCGCATACTGAGCAATACGCGCTTTGCGCGTTTTTGCGTCCACTTTGAATACGTCCGCGATAAAATTAAGGTATTGAATCCCCGTCATAAACGGATACAAATCGGGGTTGTCGGGAACGTACGCGATTTTTTCCTTGACGGCAATCGGGTCTTTGCGGACGGATACGCCGTCCACGAAAATCTCCCCCTCTTCAAACGCCAAAATCCCGCAACACGCCTTTAACGTCGTCGTTTTCCCCGCGCCGTTATGCCCGATAAAACCGTAAATCTCCCCTGCCTGTACGTGCAAGGATAAATTATCCACCGCTTTTTTGTCGCCGTAGGATTTGGTTAAGTTCTCGATTTTTAACATACCTTTCTCTCCTCTTCATAAAACGTATTCGCCCGTTTTTTAGACGAACGTTTGCGCGTTCGCGCAACCCCGCGTTAGCGGGAAGTCCGCGTTAGCGAAAAACACGCTCGCGAAACCGCCGCACCTTACGTTTACCATTTGCCCTCGCCGCCGTATTTTTGATAGAACTCTTTGGCGAAATCTTTCACGTAACCGCCCAAAATTGACTTCCTGAGTCCTTTCATAAGATTGTGCAAGAACGTGATATTGTGTAAACTTAACAACATCGCGCCGTACATCTCGTTGACGTTGATAAGGTGGCGCAAGTACGCCTTTGTGTAATTTTTACAACAGTAACAATCACATTCGCTATCCAGCGGCGTGAAATCCTCTTTGTATTTCCCGTTCCGCACTACCACTCTGCCCGTGGACGTGAGCGCCGTTCCGTTGCGCGCTATTCGCGTAGCCAACACGCAGTCGAACATATCTATCCCCCGCAACGTTCCCTCGATTAGACAGTCGGGCGAACCTACCCCCATTAAATAACGGGGTACGTCCGTGGGAAGCTTGGGTTGCAGAAAATCGAGCAGTTCGTACATTATCGGCTTGGGTTCGCCGACGGAAAGTCCGCCGATGGCGATTCCGTGCTTGACGAACGGCAGCGTACGGGCAAGGCTCTCCGCGCGCAGGTCTTTGTACATATTCCCCTGCACGATAGGGAAAAGGGCTTGCTCGGGCTTTTGGTGGTAAGTATAGCACCTTTCCAGCCAAGCCGCCGTGCGCTTCATCGCCGCCTCCGCTTGGGCGTGATTATAACCGTATTCGCTACACTCGTCGAACGCCATAATGATATCCGCGCCGAGGTTTTGTTCTACCTGCATCGCCTTTTCGGGCGTGAAAAAATGCTTGCTACCGTCGATATTCGAAGAAAACTCTACGCCTGCATCCGTGATTTTGTTCAGCTTGCCCAAGGAAAAGACTTGAAATCCACCGCTATCGGTTAAAATCGGCTTATCCCAATTCATAAACTTGTGCAATCCGCCCGCTTTTTTGACGATTTCGTCGCCTGGGCGCATATACAAGTGATAGGTGTTCGCAAGAATAATTTGCGAGCCCGCTTCTTTCAAATCACGCGGAAAAACACCCTTGACCGTCGCTTGCGTTCCGACGGGCATATATACAGGCGTTTCTATATCCCCGTGCGGTGTGTGCAAAATCCCTGCTCTCGCACCCGTTTCGGGGTCTGTTTTGATAAGTTCAAAGGAAAAATATTCGTTATTCACGTGCGTTTCATCCGTTTTTGATTTTAGTCCATTATAACATAAACTTTGTAAAAAAGCAAAGGTTTTCAAGTCCCTTTTCCCTTTCGCATAGCGAAAGTTGCGTTTTCCCTTTGATAACCTCCTTACATTCGCTTGACAACGGCGATAGGAAAGGGGTATAATAAAACGCGAAAAAGGAGAACAATGGTTATGCTTTTTAACTACCATACACATACGAAACGGTGTCATCACGCCACGGGAGAAGATAGAGAATACGTCGAAGCGGCAATAGCCGCAGGTGTAAAAACGCTTGGGTTTTCCGACCACGCACCGTATATCTTTCCAAACGGTTTCCGTTCGGGACATAGAATTGAACCCGAAGAGCTTTTTACCTACGCTGAAAGTGTGCGCGCACTCGCGAAAGAGTATGAAAAGGACGTGCGTATTTTATGTGGGTTTGAGCTTGAATATTACCCCGCTCACCACAAGGAGGCAATGGCGTTTTTACGGCAGATAAACCCCGATTACTTGATTTTAGGACAACACTCGCTCAACAACGAATACGACGGATTTTACGTGCACAACCACCCACAAGAAGAAGTCGTTGCCACGTACGTAGCACAAACTATCGAGGGGTTAGCTACGGGGGATTTTGCCTATCTTGCACACCCCGACCTCGTCGGTTGGGTGGAAAATAGCGAGCTCGCGAAACGGGAATACCGCCGTCTTTGCGAGTACGCAAAAGAGAAAAATATCCCTTTGGAAATTAACCTTTTGGGCGTACGCGGAAACCGCTGTTATCCCGCCCGACCGTTTTGGAAACTCGCGGGGGAAGTGGGCGCAAGCGTCGTTATCGGCGTAGACGCACACGAACCCCAAGCGTTTTTACAAAAAGACGCGGAAGAAAAGGCGTTGCGGCTCGTGAAAGAGCTTGGATTAAAGCTTATTGAAGAACCCTTTCTTTAAGTGAACTTAACAAACAGAATGAAAAAAGACTTTCCCGCATAGGAGAAAGCCTTTTTTATATTGATTTTTCTTAAATGAACGCGTACCTGCCCCACGCTTACGTCAACAATACGTCGAAAACGAGCAGGAAACAAAATCCGACGAGAAGCGCATAGGTTGCGCCGCGTTGTGAACCGTGCGCGTGCGTTTCGGGTATCATTTCATCGCTGATAACGTAGAGCATCGTTCCCCCTGCAAACGCCAACGCAAAAGGCAAAACCGCGGAAGCGATACTGACGGCAAAATACCCGATAAACGTGCCGACTACCTCGACCAGCCCTGTCATCGCCGCATAGAAAAATGTCTTTTTAGGAGAAATACCGCAAGCGAGCATCGGCGCGATAATGACCATACCCTCGGGGATATTTTGCAAGGCAATTCCCGCCGCAATGAGCAAGGCTTCCGCCGTGTTCCCGCCGCCGAACCCCACGCCCGCCGCAATCCCTTCGGGGAAATTGTGAATGGCGATAGCAAGAACGAAAAGTAGGATTTTGCTACGTTTTTCGTTGCCTCTGTGTTGTTCTTCTTCTAACGGATTCCCCGAAACTTTATGCAAGTGGGGTACGAGCTTGTCCGTCAGATTTAAGCAAATTGCTCCGACGAATACGCCCGCTACGGTAATGAGGAGCGCGTATTTCCCGCCGTATTCCACCGACGGGAGTATGAGCCCGAGCACCGCCGCCGCAAGCATTACGCCCGCCGCAAACGCAAGCACGATATCGCTAAACTTGTGCGATAAGCCCTTGCATAAAAATCCGATAACCGCCCCGATAATCGTTGCGCCGCCGACGCCGAGCGCCGTTAATACTACCATTTCCATAAGCATAGTCCTTTTGATTGATTGCCTTTTTTACGTTTGCCACTTTGTTTTCATAAAAGCTGTAAGTTTGACGAGCGATTTCCGCACGCCTTGTCCCGAGGTAAAAACGGCGTAGATACGAGCAAGTCAAGGAAAACGCGTATTTTTCGACGGGAGTGTACTGAGCCGTACACGAGCGAGAAAAAACGCAAGTTTGACGACGAATTGCGACGTATATACGTCGTTTTTTTATTCTAACTCAAAAGCGCCGGTATAAAGCTGATAATACGTTCCTTTTTGTTCAAGGAGCTGTTCGTGCGTGCCGCGTTCGATAATGCGGCCGTGGTCGAGCACCATAATGGCATCCGAATTGCGGACGGTGGAGAGTCTGTGCGCGATAACGAACACCGTTCTGTTTTTCATCAGTTTATCCATACCGTCGGTTACGAGCGCTTCCGTGCGGGTATCGATAGAGGAAGTAGCCTCGTCCAAAATCATTACGGGAGGGTCTGCTACCGCCGCTCTGGCAATCGAGAGGAGTTGGCGTTGCCCTTGCGAGAGGTTCGCGCCGTTGTTTTGGAGCATCGTTTGATACCCGTCGGGCAGACGGCAGATAAAGTCGTCCGCATTGGCGAGCTTCGCCGCCGCGATACATTCCTCGTCAGTAGCGTCCAAACGCCCGTAGCGGATATTCTCCATTACCGTACCCGTGAAGAGGTTCACGTCTTGGAGCACCACGCCGAGCGAACGGCGTAAATCGTCTTTACGGATTTTATTGATATTGATACCGTCGTAACGGATTTTTCCGTCCGCGATGTCATAGAAACGGTTAATGAGGTTGGTAACCGTCGTCTTGCCCGCACCCGTCGCGCCGACGAACGCAATTTTTTGACCGGGTTTTGCATACAGCGAAACGTCAGTGAGTACCTGTTTTTCGGGTACGTAGCCAAAGTCTACGCTATCCATAACGATATCCCCTTTGAGTTCGACGTAGGTGGTGGTATCTTCGGCTTTATGGAAATGTTTCCAAGCCCAAAGTCCCGTGCGTTCTTCCGTTTCCGCAAGTTCGCCGTTTTCAAGGCGTTTCGCGTTCACGAGCGTAACGTATCCCTCGTCCGTTTCGGGCTG
This sequence comes from Candidatus Scatosoma sp., assembly GCA_045635025.1. Lineage (GTDB taxonomy): Bacteria > Bacillota > Clostridia > Christensenellales > Borkfalkiaceae > Scatosoma. The sequence goes on along the minus strand of JAZRBK010000069.1, from coordinate 412 downwards.
TTCGTCCATAAGCGTAAAGACGCGGCTAGCGCCCGCAAGCCCCATTGCTATCATAGAAACTTGATTGGAAAGTTGATTAATCGTCATCGTAAAGTTTCTCGACATACCCAAAAAGGCGATAATCGTACCGATAGACAGGCTTTCTATGCCCGTAAAAATAGAACTAAACGCAACGTTCGGCGCACCGAGCGTGTACAAAAGTCCGCCCACAATCGCAAGGAGCACGTAATTGAAATTGCCGATATTGTTAAGTATCGGACCTAAAATATTCCCGAATACGTGCGCGCGACTGCTGTCTTGATAGAGCTTTTCGTTGAGCTTGTCAAAATACTCTTTCACACGTTCTTCGTGCGTGAAAACTTTGTCGACCTTTTGCCCTTTCATCATCTCTTCGATATAACCCTCTTCTTCC
>JAZRBK010000068.1:0-4487 GCA_045635025.1 Candidatus Scatosoma sp. | reverse complement strand
CCGAGCATTACGCGGATAGCCAAACGATAGAAAAACCTACCGTATGCCCCGCTTGCGGCAGTATAGTGAGAGAGGTTGGCGCGCATTTGTTCTGCCCCAATAGAGAATGTTTGCCGAGAATTGTGGCGAAACTCGACCATTACGCGAGCAAAAATGCGATGAGTATCGACGGCTTTTCCGAAAGTACCGCTCAGCTTTTAATAAAGGAAAAAGGCGTAAAAAACTTTTCCGATTTGTATAAATTGACGGCGGAAGATTTGGCTGTTTTAGAGGGATTTAAGACGAAAAAAATCAACAATTTACTTGCCGCGATTGAGAAGAGCAAGGGGGTAAGTTTAGATGCGTATTTCTTTGCAATCGGTATCGACGGGGTAGGCAGGGTTGCGGCGAAAGACCTTGCCGCCCGTTTCCAAAGCTTAGAAAGACTGCGAAACGCGACGGAAGAAGAGCTTATTCAAATGGAGAACGTCGGGGAGATAACCGCCCGCGCTATCGTAGAATATTTTACCGACGAAGAAAACCTTGCCGAGCTTGCCGCTTTGCGTGAAGCGGGCGTAGCGCCCGTATGGTCAAACGAAAAAACCGAGGGGGTATTTTCGGGACAGTCTATCGTTTTGACGGGCACGCTTACCCATTACAAACGGAGTGAGGCGCAAAAGCTTATCGAGGCGCGCGGCGGCGTTTGTCAATCTTCGGTAACCGCCAAAACGACGATGGTACTTGCGGGCGCGGAGGCGGGTAGTAAACTTGTTAAAGCGCAAAAATTAGGCATAAAAATCATCGACGAGGCGGAGTTTGAAAACTTGTTAAAATCCGAATAAAAGCGAATAAAAGCGAGCAAAAAACCGAATAAAAACCGAAAAAAGTGGGGCGTTTTCGCTCCTTTTTTTCATTGGAAAAGTTTGGGAATCGCTTGTCGGTTATACGAACGGGTTATTTTTTATTAAAAAAATAAAAAAAATGGCTAAAACGAGCGTATACCGCTTGAAAAAAAAGCAATTATCTGCTATAATGAAAACGCCTTATAAAAAAACGGACAAAGAACGGATAAAATAGGCGAAAACGAAAGCAAAAGAGAGGAATGCGTATGTTGAGTATGACGGGATACGGCAAGGGCAGCTACGATGAAAACGGCGTAGAGCTCACCTGTGAAATTAAGACGGTAAACAACCGTTATTTGGACGTTTCCGTCAAAGCACCGCGTATCTTCGCCGCATACGAGGACGTCGTGCGTTCGCTCATCAAGGAAAAGCTTACGCGTGGGCATGCGGACGTGTTCGTTACCCTCAAAGATAAACGGGAAAAACCCTCCGCGTTGACGGTGGATTTACCGCTCGCGCTTTCTTATATCGAGGCGGCGAAAACGCTGAAAGCGGCTCAGCCCGACTTGACGGACGATTTAACGCTTACCTCCGTGCTCCGTTATCCAGAAGTATTGAAACAAGAGGATACCGCGAGCCTTGACGAGGGTCTAATCGAAGCGTTGAAAACCGCGATTTCCGCGGCGCTTGACAATCTCAACGCTATGCGAAAAGTCGAAGGGGAAAAGCTGAAAGCGGATATGCTTTCCCGTATGGCCGAAATTGAACGGCTCGTGGAAGAAATCTCCGCGCGCGCACCTCTTGTGGCGAGCGAACATAGAGAAAAACTCTTTGCCCGCGTCAAGGAATATTTGGACGGCGCGGCAATCGAAGAGAGCAGGCTTTTAACCGAGGTAGCCGTGTTTGCCGACAAGAGCAACATCGACGAGGAACTCACTCGTTTGCGCTCGCATATCGCACAGTTTAAGAGCATTTGCGAAGAGGGTGTCGTGGGCAGAAAACTCGATTTCTTGGTGCAGGAGTTTAACCGCGAGGCGAATACGACCTGTTCTAAGAGCAACGACGTAACCGTAACGCGGCTTGGGCTTGCGCTTAAAAACGAGATTGAAAAGGTGCGCGAACAGGTGCAAAACCTTGAATAAAACGCGTTTGACGTGATATAGAGCCGTCAAGCAAGGAAGTGGTTAGATGAAAGGGATTTTAATGGTCGTATCCGGTCCGTCGGGCGTGGGCAAAGGAACGCTCGTGAAAACGCTTGTCAAGCGGAGAGCGGACGTGGTGGAATCGGTATCTTGTACGACGCGTGCTCCGCGCGAGGGCGAGGTGCACGGCAGGGAATATTATTTTCTGTCCAAAGAAGAGTTCCAAAAGCGCATAAACGAGGGCGATTTTTTGGAATACGACGAGCATTTCGGAAACTTTTACGGTACGCCGAAATCGTTCGTAAAAGAACAGCTTGCAAACAAATCGGTTATTTTGGAAATCGACGTCGTGGGCGCGCTCAACGCGAAAAAGGCTTTTCCTGAAAGCGTGCTCGTAATGATAGCGCCGCCGTCGGTGGAGGAGCTCAAAAGGCGGCTCGTGGGTAGAGGTACGGAAACGGAAGAGGAGATTGCCCGTCGACTTTCCCGCCTCGAATACGAGCTCTCGCATAAAGACCAATACGACAAAGTCGTTGTCAACGATGATTTAGAGCGGGCGCTTGAAGAACTTGAAAATATCCTCGACGGCAAGATATAACCGCAGAGTGAGAAAATAAAAAAGGAAAAAATAAAAACACGAAAAGGAGTGAGAACAATATGATTAACGAACCTTCTGTTGACGAAATGATTAGAAAGCTTGGTACGGAGGAAGAACCGATTAGCCGTTATGCGCTTTGTACGGTAGCGGCGAAACGTGCCCGTCAAATCATCGAATCGGAAAAGAACGCAGGCGTCGTGGATTCGACGGGAAAGGACAAGGAGCTGTTGGCTGCTTGTAAGGACATCGCAAACGGCAAAGTCGTGATTGCGAAAGACTAAAAGAGGTTGCCTCGCGCGTCGAGGCAATTTTGCTTTCAAGACGGTTTTTCCGTGAAAACGGGCAAAGGAAAAAACAGGTCAAGGGAAAAACGAGCAAAAGAAAAAACGGGAAAGGAGGGAAACGCGAAATGATAGCCGAAGTTATCGTAGACATCGCTTCGAGCGAAACGGACAGAATATTCGATTATCTTTGCGACGGCGATTGTATCGTCGGCAGTCGCGTGCGCGCGCCGTTCGGCGGAAAAATGCTGACGGGCTTCGTAATGAAGATAAAAGAAACCTCCGAGTATCCGCAGGAAAAACTGAAAAAGATTTTACCCACCGAGGACGAGTTGCCTGCATTAAATAAAGAGTGTCTTGCGCTCGCGGAAAAAATTGCAAGGAGATACCGTGTTCCCAAAGCGCTCACGCTCCGCTTGTTTTTGCCGACGGAAATGCGGACGGGCAAGGTGCGGGAGCTCACGAAAACGTACGTAGAACTCGCCCTCCCGATAGAGGAAACGACGTTTTCGAAAACGGCGAAAAGCCAAAGCGCGCTCGCGCAATATCTTGCCGAGCACGGCAAAACGGAACGGGCAATAATCAATCGTTTATTCCCGAGTGCAGCGGCGGGGCTTTTGAAAAAAGGGTATTTGAAAATCACGCAGGAACAGATTTTGCGCGACCCGTATAAAACGCTCGATAAAGAGCACGTTACCCGTATTTTAACGCCCGACCAGCTCCGCGCGGTGGAGACGATTGAAACGGATACGCGCTCCGTTCAGCTTTTGCACGGCGTTACGGGGAGCGGAAAAACGGAGATTTATCTTACGCTCATTGCCAAGTGTTTAAGGGAGGGGAAGAGTTCGATTTTCCTCGTGCCGGAAATCTCGTTAACACCGCAAATGCTTGCGCAACTTCGCGCAAGGTTTGGAAAAAACGCGGCGATTTTGCATAGCGGACTTTCCGCGGGAGAACGCTTTGACGAATGGTGGCGCTTACGCACGGGCGAGGCGAAAATCGCTATCGGTGCGCGGAGCGCGATTTTTGCGCCGCTTGAAAACCTCGGCGTGATTATCGTGGACGAGGAACACGATTCCAGCTATGTGAGCGAGTCTGCACCCCGTTATACGACGTTCGACGTGGCGCTACTTCGGGCAAAATATAACCGTTGTAAATTGGTGCTTGGGAGCGCTACGCCCTCGACGGAAACGTATAAAAAGGCGCAAGAGGGCGAGTTTTCCCTTATACGATTGGAAAAGCGTATCAACAAACGCCCGCTGCCCGAAATCCTGATTGCGGATATGAGGAGGGAAGTTCGGCGGGGGAATAACTCCGCGTTTTCGGGCGTTTTGAAAGAAGAGATAGAAAAATGCTTGCAAGAGGGCAATCAAGCGATTTTGTTCCTCAATCGGCGCGGGTATTCGCAAACGGTAATTTGCAAGGAATGCGGTTACGTTGCCAAATGCGAGGCGTGCGACGTATCCCTTACCTATCATAAAGACGAGGACTGCTTAAAATGCCATTATTGCGGCGGAAAATACGCTATGCTTTCCGCTTGCCCCGAGTGCGGCGGGAAAAAGCTCGCCTATGCGGGTACGGGTACGCAACGGGTAGTGGCGGACTTACAAAAGCTGTATCCAAGCGCGCGGATTTTACGAATGGA
>JAZRBK010000067.1:0-6874 GCA_045635025.1 Candidatus Scatosoma sp. | reverse complement strand
TCCGCGTAGGTACTCCCGCAGTTACCTCGCGCGGCTTCAAGGAAGAGGAGTGCCGTCTTGTAGCTCGTCTTGTTACCCGCGTTATCAAAGAGAAAGAGGCTTGCTTTGACGAGGTTATGGCGGAAGTAAAAGCACTTTGCGCGCGTTTCCCCGTTTACCAGAACGATATTCGCTAAAACTAACGACAAAATCGGTATAAAAACAAAAATAATAAATCCCCGCAAGTTTCATTCACTTGCGGGGATTTCCGTCTATAAACGGTAACCGTTTTCAATTTCAAAAACGCGCCTTAAAAATCAAATTCGTACGTTCCGCCGTTTTTACGTAAAAGAGAGCCGTCGGGTAAGACGATTTCGTTTTTAGAGTTGGGTGGAAGAACGATTTTGACGTGTTTGCGGCCGTGCTTATACGAACGCTTGATAGCGAGCAAACCGTTCGGGGTTTGGGTTTTTGCGGAGATATTGCCTACGCTCTTGTCGCCGTCGAGGGTTACGCGGTTGATTTGAACGCCGTTTTCAAAGCGAACGGAAATGCCTGCGTAGTATTCGTAAAAGACGTACGTACAAGCGCCGTACATATAATGGTTACGGCTGTTGGTTGCTTCGAAATCTTCCCACATCGTAACCGCGCCCCATTCAATCCATTTCCCGAACGAGGGGTAGTCGTTGCCCTTCAAGATTTTAACGGAGAGGTCGGTTCTGCCGTTTTCGCAAAGAACCGCGTGCACCCACTTGCTACCGATAATGCCGAATTTCATCGTGTACTTATCCGTTTCAAGTTGCGCGAGCAAACGCTCGAATACCCGTTTTTTCCAATCGCCGCGTACGAGATTGTAGTACAAAATCCCCGCATAAGCGGTAACACCGCCTTTCGCAACCCGCCCGTCCTTTTTGATAAAAGACTTTTTAATAGCTTTTCGTAAAGCGAGCGCTTTATCGCCGTAACCCTTATCCTCGCCGTAAACGAGCTTACAAAAATCGCGGAGATTTTCGCTCATTTGCAGAACGCAGAGGGAGGCGATTAACTTCAAGGGTGCGATTTCCAATTCCGTTTTTTTAGGGTAATTCCAATCCCCGAGCCCGCACTCGTACAAACCGTCGTCGAGGTGTTGGGTTTCTATGTAGGCGTAGTATTTTTCAAGGAAAGGCAAATGCTTTTCTATGAGCCGACGGTTATTCCGTTTTTGCAAAAGCTGCGAGGTAATTTCGAAAATGGCGATATCCCAAGCAGGTCCGTTACCCCAATGATAACCCGTAACCGCGTCTGTGTTGCACATAACGGGGGCTATGCAGGGGATAATACCGCTTTCGAGTTGGCAATCGCGCACGTCTGCAAGGAACTTCGCAAGGTCGATATCGCAGTTATAATTGTAGAGCATTTGCATAACGGAAAGTTGCAAATCACCCGTCCAACCGTTTTTTTCGCGGTGGGGACAGTCGGTAGGGATACCTACGAAATTGGCGCAAGTCGCGTCCGCCGTCATTTTTTGCAGAGTGTTGATACGGGAAGAGCTCGCTTGCACCTTGCCCGTTTTTTCAAAGGAAGTATGGATAAATACCGCCGTAATTTCCTCCGCTTTCGGAGGGTGGTCGAACCCCTCTGCCTTGATATATTGGAATCCGTGATACACAAACAGAGGCTTGAACTCGTTTGCGCCCTCGCGGAGCGTGCATTTGTCGATTTGGAAGGTGGGGCGGAGCTCGTCGTTTCGGACGTATTGCGAGTTGGAAACGTTGTCGATTTCCCCGTCTTTCAAGGCGTCGCCGTAGGTGAGTTTAATTTCCTGCCCGTCCTTCCCGATTGTGTTTACGTGCGCGTAACCCGCGATATTTCTGCCGAAATCGAGCAAATAACCGCCTTTTCCGTCGGGCTTGCAAGTTTTATAGGCGAGCCGTTCACACTCCAAAATCGGGTGCATAGGGTCGGGTTTCAGTGTGCCCTTAGGCGTAGCCGCTACGACGGCGTTTGCGCTATAAACGGTGGTTTTGCGGTTATCGTGATACTCGCCGAGCCGTAAGCAGGAGCGGTAAATCCCGCCGTCTTGGGAAGCGAGCCAGCTTTCGTCGGAGAGGAGCTTTACACCCTCGATTTGCGCTTCGAAAAGGAGCTTATGACAATCTTTCCAATCGGCTTGCCAGAACTTCCAAGTATCGTAAGAGGATTGCGAATACCACCCGTCGCCGAGCAATACTTCGATTTCGTTTTCACCCGCGCGTAAAAGGGGAGCGATATCGTACGTTTCGTAAAATACCGTTTTATTATAATTGGTAAACGGGGAAGTTAACACGCTTTCGTGCGCGCGCTTGCCGTTGACGTACAATACGAAAAGTCCCAAACCCGCAATTTGCGCGTAAGCGGATTTCTTGGGCGTAGCGGAAAGGGCAAACGTCTTTTTGAAATAGGTAACGGGCGAACCGCCGAGAAAAGCTTCTTTCGGGTTTTTGCTACAAATCCATTTTGCGTTTTCGTCAAACGCGCCGAGCTCAGTGCGGAAGAAGAGGGATTTTTCCTCTTCGCCGCAATCGGTTTTTACCCAAAGATTGCAGATATATTCGCTTGCAGGTGCAAGCGTGCAGGTAAGCGCGTGTCGCAGGGCGGGGGAAGAAATTATCCCCGAATCGTGCACGAGCGAACGGTTTTCCGCTGAATAAACGCGTACACGGTAGGCGCGTTGGCGTTTGCAGTTTTTCACTTGCCAAGAAAACTCGGGCGAAACGGGCGCGGCGAGATTTTTCTTAAAACCTTCGCAAAGCAAAAAGGAAAGGTGTTTCATAAAAGTGTCTCCTGTGTTATCTTAAAAAAGGATAGAACGTATACGTTCTAAATCTTTATTATAATTGTAGCATATACTTCGCCGTTTTGCAAGCGAATGAGGGAAAAACTTAGCCGAAAGGAAAAAATTGAAACAAAAAAAGCTCCCGATAGCGGAAGCTTTATTTTTTAAGGGATATTCGGCTACGTGGCCGTGCTACGGCTGTTTAATAACCGATTGTTACGGCGAAGAGTAGGATTAAAACGGTAAAGGCGAATACGCAGAGTTGGAAAAGCCAAGTCCAACGCACCCATTTTCCATACGATACGTTTGCCATTGAAAGCCCGATTAGAAGAACGGGATTTGTCGGCAGGATTACGTCGGTAAAACCGTCGGCGATACAGTAGGTAAGCACGACTACGGTAGGGGAAAGCCCGATTGCCGCGGTTACGGGCAGGATAATGGGCATAATCAGGAAGATTTTCGCGCTCGCCGAACCGATGAACAGTTGGAGCAACAAAATTAAGAAATACACGAGAATAATGCACACGAACGGGCTCTTGCCTTTCAAGAACTCGATAACCCAATGCATAATCGTATCTAAAATCCCGCTTTCCGTCATCACGAGCGTAACCGACGACGCGAGCGCTATCATTGCCACAGCAGGGAGCATAGAACCTGCACCTTTGAGCATATACTTGGCTACGGATTTTTTGTTTGTTTTGCAAACGAGAAGTCCTGCGATAATTCCGCCGAATAAAAAGGTTACGCAAAGAATGGGAATGGCTAAGCCTGAAATCGCGCGCACGCTTGCAATCGCAACGAGTACGACAAGTTGCACGGCAAAGAAAATTGCGTAGATTTTGAAAATGCGGTTTTCTTCGGGTGTTTCGTTAAGCGTTTCAAGCCGTAAACTTTTCCGTTTTTCCAAATCGATTTGATACGTCAGCGATTTTTCAGGTCGGCGTTCGATTTTTCGGATATGCATAAGCAAGAACGAGCACACCGCCGCGAAGATAAGCAAAAAGAACACGATACGAAGCCAAACGCCGTCCTGTACGCTAAAATCTACGCCGTAATTTTTCGCTTGTTCGGGAATGAGCCCGACAGAGAACGGATTGGTAATCGCCGCCGAGAATCCAAAGCACGCCGCCATCATACAAACGCCCAACCCTGTCAGCGTATCAAAACCCATCGAAAGCATAAATACGATAATGAGGGGGAGGAGGGTAACGAGTTCTTCAAACATACCGAAAAAGCTACCAAACACCATAAAGATAAGCACGGCGATACATACGACGAGCTTGCGTTTTGAAGAGAACTTTTTAATCGTCTTCCCAATAAAAATACGTACGCCGTTCGTCTTTTCCAAGAGGTTAAAAACACCGCTCATAATCAACAAGAACACGCTAATCATAATAATCGAAAGGGCGTTTTCCGAAGCGAATACGCGGAAAGGAGCGGTTAGGATTTTCCAAATGGCAATCCCTTCCACGCCCTTTTGCTCGTACACGCCGTCCACGAGTTTTCCTTGCGGAATGATATATGACACCGCGCCCGCAAGCGCCAAAATGAGGGTTAATAAAAGCACGACGAGTAGGAAAGATTTCGTGTTGATATTCGAGAACGCCTTTTCCTTTTCCTGTGAAGCAGTCGATACGTTTTCAACCGCCGTTATATTTTCATTCGTTTGCTTTTCGGACATACGCAAAGTATCCTCCGTTCTTTTCGTAGAGTAGTAGAGTATTCTTACGGTATTTTTAAGGTTCTTAGGGTATAGTATTTGCAATTTTACCGTTTGCAAATCTAAATTATTTATATATTTTATCGAGCACTTTACTTGCGATATACCAATCGACGCAGCTTCTCAAATCTTTCGGTTTGAAGTAGTATATTTCCGAGCCCTCGTAGATTTCGAAGTCTTCTCCCGCGCCAAAGAGTAGGCGGTAAATCTCGGCAAGGGGGAAGAACTTTTCCACCTCTACGCCGTCGTCCATACCGCGATACAAAAGTCCCGTTTTATCCAATCGGCAAACGCCGTTACCTGCAAAGCGGGTAAGGGATTTTCCGTCTTTTGCGGAATGGCGGAGCTCCACCTCGCTTTCGAGTGCGAAATCGGGATTTGCACGGAACTCTTTCTCCATTTCTTCCGTCTGCCATTCGTACCATTTTGCAAAGTTTTCAAAGGGCGCAGGCTCGGTGAACGCGTACCTGCTATTGAGTGTTCTTGAAAAACCGCAAGCCGAGCAGGTAATCGTCCGCTCTGCGGTTGTGAAAGTATATCTGCCGCCGCAGTGGGGGCAACGGGTGAGGATATTTTCCAATCCTACCGCGAGTGTTTTCGATTTATACGAAAGCTCGGGTTTCGTTTCGAGCCAAGCGAATTCGTCGTAGGATATAACCTCGTTTACGCGCTGTTTAAGTTCTTCCAAAGGCATAGCTCTCGTTTCGCCCGCCTTGAAGAGGGGATTGAGTTCTACCTCGACGTAAGAACCTCTTCTAAGCTTATCGCCCCATTTAGGTTTTGCGAAATACGCGCCGCGGATTTGGATGTAGTACACGGGTACGTTGAGTTTTTGAATAAAGCGGTAGGTGGATTCTTGAATATCCTCAAACTTACCTACGGTAGAAAGGCGCGCTTCGGGCATCATTGCCAAAACGCCTTGATTGGTGATAACGCGCATACAGTTTTTCGCGTTCTCGACGTCGGATGTGAACATACTCTTCGGGAACGCACCGACTCTTCTTATCAGCCAACCCAATTTCTTATGGTAGAAATAAAGACGAGCGGATACGAAATGCGGGTACTCTTTTTTTAAGAGACGTCCTGCGAAATAGAAATCGAAGAACGAGCCGTGATTGGCGAGCACCAAAGAGGGGGTTTCCAAACGTCCGACGTTATTTTTTTGCTTAATTTTAACTTTCCGTCTAATCGCGACGTTAAACGTGGCGAGCGCTCCGTGAAAAACGAACTTATTCGCGTTACGAACCGTCGTTTTAGAGGAATACGGTTCGTTTTTCTTTTTTGCGAACTCGTTGACTTTTTTGAACAATGCCGCGCGATGGCGCATTAAAAGTACGAGTAAAATAATGAGTACGATAAACACGACGAGCGCGATAATCCAATTCGCCGCCATCGCGATATGTCCAAGACCTACGCCGATTATAATCGAGGGGATAGACCCGAGCGTCGTAAGTATAATGTATTTGGGATATTTCAAATCTAAAGTGGCGGAAAAGAAACAGATAATCCCATAGGGAATAGCGGGTAAAAAGTACAAAATTAAAATGATAAGAGATACCCGCTTGGAATGCCGTATGCTATCGAAATCGAATTCGGCGTTATTATGGAAATACGCGGAGATTTTTCCGCCGTAGATTTTATAAAGAATGAAAATACAGGTATTGCCGAGCGCGACGCCGCAAACGCAGACGAGGCTTCCCACCCAAAGCCCGAACGATATTCCCGCCATAACCTCTGCGGGCTCGGAGGGCATAAAGGTAAGCACGACTTGCAAAAAGGAGAGCGCGCCGAACGTAATGTATCCTTTCCAACCGAGTAAAGAGAGGGTATCTTGGATTTCTTCGCGGCTCATATCGTCGCGGAACATACTCTTGACAACCTGTAAATTATCCCCCGAAACAAGGAAGAACGCCAAACCTACGAGAAGAGCCAAAAGCGCCAATCCCGTAAAAATCTTTCTCTTTATTTTTCTGCTTTTCCGCTTTTTTTTCATAGTAAGAACCTCGCGGCTTTGTTGATTTTCGTTTATTATTTCACGGCTTTTTCACAAAACCATCATTCCCATTATACTTATTTTTAATCGGTCTGTCAAGCATTAAACGCGAAAAAAGAAAAACGGGCGGGTATTCCCGTCCGTTCAAGGTTTGTATTTTCGATTAAGCAATAAGTAAAATAACTGTAAAAATCGAGAAAAATGCGCGAAAAACGCTTAAAATATCTTAAAATCCCTCAAAAGCGAGCTTAATTCCCATATCGGAAAGGAGCTTGCAAGCGTTTTTCACGCGGAGAGGTTTATATTCGTTTGCGGCGTGTCCGTCGAAACCGACACTTACGCGCACGCCCGATTTTTTGACGATTTCCTGTTGCGTTTTGTTTTT
>JAZRBK010000066.1:0-2517 GCA_045635025.1 Candidatus Scatosoma sp. | reverse complement strand
AATTCCGACAGCCGCCGCACTAGTAAATACGCACGCACAAGAAAGCACCAAAGTTAAAAGTCTTTGTTTTTTCATCATTTTTTCCTCCTTATTATTCAAGAATGACGCCTATTTTTTGCAGGCACACTTCTAATTTTTTTGTAATTTTCCACCATGGCTTTATGTTCGCCATATAATTTCTCTATTCAACAAGCACTAAAAGCACCATTTCCTTATCCGCCGCCGTCAGCGTATATCCTTCTTATTCCGATCCTTTCGGGTGCATCACCATTTGCGAAATATATACGTTTCCGTATGCCGCCGTTGCACTGCCCCTCTCATCGAGCGCCGCCATATAAAATTCAATCCTACAAGGATAATCGCGATTGTCAAGCTCGAACGCTACCCATTCGCCAGGGCGAATAATCGTCATTTCAAACCAACCAAAACATACGGCAATTGTTTTATCTAAGCCGTTGTAAACAGCGCAGGTCGTCGTTGCATATTCCGCAATCGGCACCGCCGTTGATAAAGTCACGTACGTCCAATCATCACCCGTACATTCGATACAAAGCGAGCCTGCCTCGTCTTTGTATTTGACCTCTTCCGAATAAGAGAAGTTCGGGAAACCAACAATCCCTCTTGATACTTGGAACGCGCCGTAGAACTTATCAAAGTAACAAGCCACGCTGTCCTTGGAATAATCAATTTTCCCTCTTATGGCAGTCAACAGCTTATCGACCGCGCTTTCAAACTTTTCATAGTTGTTTACCGCGCCTTGATACACCACTTCCAAAGCTATATAATCGGTGTAAATCCCTTTCATAACCTCTTCGTTTTCAAGCGTAATCGTTTCGGGCAGAGCGTTGATACGCGCAATCAAATCGTTGACTTTTACAAGGTTTTCTTCGTCCGCAGCAGAATATTCCGCACCGAATTCCAGCTGCATTTCATCTACGTAATAGGTCGCATTTCGCACCCCTTTGGAAAAAGTAAACGCAAACGTATAAAACTGCTCAGCATTACTTTCCATAGCAACTTTATTTAACGGCAGAGTGCATTTCGTCCATTCGTTGACAGGTAAATTAAACTTTGCCTGCGCAATCGGCACACTACCGCTCTTCAAAGCGCTGAGTGTAACGGGTGCTTCCACTTGGTTAGCGTTATATACCCAAAGAGAAATACTCTTAATATCCCCTACGCTACAATCGGCAAAATCCGTCGTTTCCAAAGGCTGAATCACATTGCCAAACGTACCGTCTTTGTAATAAATTTTCAGGCTACATTCCCCTTCCTTTTTTTGCTCGGAAGTGATATCCATTGTAAAAGTCAAGTCAAACTCCGTTTGCAACTGCTTGATTGCATACAAATCGTCGTTGTTTTCAAAACCGTTCAAGGTCTGTACGCCCGAATAATCCTTTACGGGTTCAATGATTTCAGAGGCGCTGTCGCTTGCGGAATTATCCGTTCCCGACTGCTCGCCCTTATCACAAGCGACAAACCCAACCGCCGTCACACAAAGTAAGGAAAGAAACAGACTTTTTATTAAAAATTTCTTCTTCATTGCTTTCACCTCACTTTACAAAACGGATACAGCCAAGGGTAAACGTTCTATCCTGCTGCAATTCGCCGTTTAACGTATTCGTAAATGCAAAACGTAAATGGGTTGCGCCTTTCAAGACGTCCTCGGAAATATTGGCAAGCGAAATGCGGTATTCCTTTTCTTCCCCTGCACGCAAGTAAATGCCGCCCACCGTTTCACGAACGTCGCCTGCAAGTTGTACGTTTGCTTCCATTTCTTTATCCGTTGTATTTTTAATAACAAAGATAATTTCTTTTGCATTCGACAAATTAGATATGGCAAATTCCGCGTAAGGACGGAATGCCGTGGTCTGCGCCGCACTGCCCTTATCCTCTGCCTTAATGATAATGTCCGCGCCGTTTGACGTTGCCGTGACAACGCTTGCCGCATTCTTCTTGTACGATTGCATATTCGCCGCGCCGCTTTGCCCAAGCGTATAGGTGTACGTCTTGCTTGCGCTTTCCACCGTCAACGTCTTTTCGCCCGTGCCCGTCGCCAAGGAAACGGTATATTGATACCCCTTTCCGCTTTGTACGCCCTGCGCGGTTTCGCCGTTGATTTTCAAGGTTTTTGCCGTCGCATACAGCTTACTTTCCGTCGTTTGACCGTCTGCGGATATTTCCGATTTAATAAGCAATCCGTCGCTGTTTTTCAATTCCAAAATGCGTTTTGCCAGCTCTGCTCTTGCTTCGTACACCAACGCATCATCTTGATAATAAATCGCCTCATCGAAAATCGACACATACAAATCGTTGACGTAATCGTCGAAGTTCACACTCGTTCCATAAGCCGCCGCCCGTTCGTTCAACAGATTTTCATATACGCAAAGCATATCGTAATCGTCCATCGAATCGCGATAGTTCACAAGGCGCAAGCTTGCAAACGGGCTGTTACTGCCGTAATATTTCCCAGGGTAGAGTAAGAAACCGTCGCCGGGACAATTGGAAGCTCTCTCG
>JAZRBK010000065.1:0-1690 GCA_045635025.1 Candidatus Scatosoma sp. | reverse complement strand
AAAGTGTATAATTATTAAGCAATAATGGAAGAAAACTATATTTATGAAGGTGAAAGAATTTGTATATCCACGAAGGTTATTCGTTTCAAATCATACCCATCCTTTTTACCTTTTATATGATACATAACGGAGGTTCTTATGAATTGTAAAAAAAGCACCGTTGCATTGTTGACAGCAATCTCTTTTTTAACGGGCGCATTTGCTACTTCCTGCACGAAATCCCCCCCTACACCGAAAAAGTATACCGAGGATGAATTTATCCTCGCTGGGTTTTGGGCACCCTATGAAATCACGGAAGAAGGGTTTGAAAAATATAAAAACTGCGGATTAAACACCGTACAATTTACCAACCATTCCCGAGATGCTTCTGCCGCGGAAGTTTGGGCGGCAAGCGACCCCGTTTTATCCAAAACCCGATATTATTTGGGTTCGGAATTGACAAAACAATCTTTGGAAATGTGTCGAAAAACGGGCTTGAAAGCCATTTTGGATGATAACGGCGCACATTTCGATACAGGCGACACCCCCTATTCCACCCGCGAAAGCTATGAGGAATATCGAGATATTATCGTTGGCATGCACGTTGCCGATGAGCCTTCAGCTATCAAAATGCCCGAATATTGTACTCCCTCGCGCGTGGCGGACTTTAAGCAAACGTACGGCGATTTGCCCTTCCTAATCAACGTCGTCCCCAATCCGGCACCCATCGAATCTTACGCATACGTTTCGTATGCAGAATATTTACAGACGTATGCGGATACCGTATTAAAGAGTTTCCCTGAAAACCCGATTGTTTCCGTTGATTATTATCCCTACCATCAAGCCCAAGAAAAATATAACAAAGAGCGGGTAAACTGCACGCAGGCGGAAACTTCATGGCTGGAATGTTACTACCAAGTTTCCTCTTTAGCGGTAGAATATGACGCCGCCTTGCATTTTTATATTCAATCGGCGGAAAGCAACGAGTTTGTAAAAACGCTACACGAAGAAGATATGCGGCATCAGCTTTACGTTGGGCTTTGCTTCGGCGGTACGCGGTTTACATATTATTGCTATTCCGTACCCGGTTTCTATAAAGAAAATGCAACGTCGGTGGAAAATCCTATGTATACGGCATGCTTGTTGGATGCAAATAACCAACCCACTCATTTGTATGATTACGTAAAGGAAATCAATGCGGAAATTCAAGCTTTTGCTTCGGCGTTTAAGGCGTATAAGTTTGTAAGATGTATGTCCTCGTATTTGGAAGACTACTATTCTGAACGATTCTCTTCGAGCCTGTACACTTTGGATACGTTTAGTCCATTGGACTTTTCGGATAGAAAATTTGTGAGCAATATCGACGCGGAATACAACTGTCTTATCGGCTGTTTTGACCGAGAAGAAGACGAAGCGTATATGCTGGTCGGATACGATTACTGGTCGGCTGATGAAACGCAAACGGTAACGGTAACCTTGAAAAACGGCGCAACCCATCTTGCCGTATACGGCGGTAACGGCTTCACGGGCGAACCCACCGTTGTGAAAGCAGAAAAAGGCAAATGCACCCTGAGTATCAAGGGCGGCGAAGGGAAATTTATCGTTCCCTTGAAGGCGTAAGTTTTATATAAAAGAACGAAAATATTAAAATTCTCCCCTAAAGGATAATTATGCAAAAATACGGCGCACCTCGCAAGAGGTACACCGTATT
>JAZRBK010000064.1:0-2068 GCA_045635025.1 Candidatus Scatosoma sp. | reverse complement strand
CCCCTTCCGCAGTTGAAAGTGATACCTTATAACCCTCTACGGCATAATCACGCAAATCAATAACATCGCCCGCCGGTAAAATCAAAGTGGGATAGCTAACATTATCAAGCCCTTTCACTTGGAATGAAACGCGGCTTGCTGCTGTCCACCAAATGCCCCAATTTTCATACGTTCTCGGCATACCCATTTCGTCGTAAAGACCAAAAATATCACCCGTTTCACCATACTTGTCGTTGATAAAGCTCTTACCGCTTGTAACAACTCTATATCCATATTCGCCATTTTCAATATACGGAATTTGACAACCAGCTTTCACCACGAGCATATACATGTTCGCGCCACTGTATTCATCCTCAATCGTGAATGTCATGGCGGTATTTTGGTCGAATTGTTTTATAATCGTATTTCCCCTATAAACGTCCCTTAAAGATATTGGGGGCTGCGTCAAATCATCCGTAGGATAAAATTCGATATAGTCAAGCGTATTTAACTGTTTAATCCACCCTGAAACGTCTTGCCTCGCTTCAAAAGTTTCCGTGAAGAACAGGAATAACCAGCGCGTATGCGTTATATCGTTGGATCGGTTATTTATACTCGTTAAGGTACATTCGCCAAAATTCACGATTTTAGATGGCATATACGACCAGTAAAAGCCACTGTTTTTCATTTCTTCATTGCCATAGGTGGTGTTTAAATATACGCTATCAGCACCCACCCACAAATCGACGCCGTAACCAGGAAGCACCGTGTTGGTTTCGATTACGATTTTATACACCGTCGTACCATTATATTTTTCATAATTCTCCGCCGTCATTGGGAACATTACCCCGTGGGAATCCCAAAGATTCATCACCCAATTCGAACTATTACAAATCTCTGCTGCCAAAACGCCAACCTCGTCCTCTTCAGACGTATATAGACGTACTTTCGACAACAATTCATTATACTTTGGCAATGAGGGTACGCTTTCCCCGAAAGGTACATCCGCATACTGCTCGGACGTGATTACGAAATAATAAATACCGGCCTCGGGAGCAGCTCGGAGCTGCACGCCTGTAAGTTCTGCTACTACTGTCAAATTTTCCCCTAAATATATAGACCATGCAAATGCCTCATATTTACTCGAATCCTCTCCATAGCCGTTATTCGTATAAGCAGCATCTTCCATTACAGTCAACTCGGCGTTACCACAAGGCAATATTGCACCTGCTTTAACGGATACTTTATATACCGTTGTTCCGTTGTAACGCTCGTAATTTTCCGCCGTGATCGGCAGCATAAGCCCACCTGAACCCCATCTATTGAGCACCCAACCGTCCATTTCACATACATCCGCCGCCGAAATTCCCGTTTTATCCGTTTCAGACATATAAATCATAACTTGAGATAACAGCTCTGCATAATCGTCTGGGTTGGATACGGTAAGTCCTACACTCACTTGCGCATGCTCATTCGTCAATAATACGAGATAATATAAATCAGCTGCTGGGTCCGCGCGGAGCTGAACGCCCGTAATTGCCACTTCCATAGAAGTAAATACAACAAGTTTCGTCCAGAAAAATGAACCATATTTATTCGCTTCGTTTCCATAGCTATCATTGGTAAACGTAATATCCTCAATAACAATCAAATCCATATCAAGGCAAGGCAATACTGTTCCCTTAGCAACGGAAACCTTGTACACGGACGAGCCGCTATACATCTCATAATCTTCTGCCGACATAGGAAACATAATACCCGCCGAACCCCAAAGGTTGAGTTTCCATCCATCCGCTTTGCATACGCTCGACGCTAAAATTCCCGTTTCATCAGTTTCAGACGTGTACAGAGTAACATTCGATAAAAGCGTTGCATAATTTTCCGTATTCTCTACTAGAGTATTTCCAGGCACTTCCCCATATTCATTTGTCTTCAAGACGAAATAATATTGCGCAGAGGAAACCTCCGCACGAATTTCTACGCCCGTAATTGCGACTTCTTTCGTTTGAACATCCGCGCTAACGCTTTCCTGCTTTAAGTTCATTCCAAAAACAAGCGCTACCGCGCAAAATAATGAAAGTAGCACAGT
>JAZRBK010000063.1:0-2081 GCA_045635025.1 Candidatus Scatosoma sp. | reverse complement strand
GTTTCGACGGTGTGGATATCAGCGTTTTGCCTGATAACGACGCGTTGTATACGGGCTGGTTGCCCGAGTGGGGGCGTTACGAGGAAGAGTTGCCCCAAATGGATACCAACACACAGCTGTTTATCGGCGTATTTAAGCAAGAAAACGGCAAAAAAGCGTATTTTGTGGTCAACAATTCTACCCTTATCAAAGCGAATGCCACGCTGAAATTGCAAGGCAAAAATAGAATGATTCAAAAGGGTGTACAGTCGCAACAGGAAGGCGAAATTTCCGTTTGTATCCCTGCAGGTGAAAGCATACTAATTTATTAAGAGGTACGACTACTATGAAAAAACTGCACTTGATTTGTAATGCGCATATCGACCCCGTTTGGCAATGGACTTGGGACGAGGGGATTTCTTCCGCAATCGCTACTTTTAAATCAGCGGCGGATTTGGCGGAGGAATTCGACTATATCTTTTGTCACAACGAAGCGATGCTTTACGAGGCTATAGAGGAAAGCGCTCCTGATTTGTTCGAGCGTATCAAAGGCTTGGTAAAGGCAGGAAAATGGAAAATTGCAGGCGGTTGGTATTTACAGCCTGATTGCAACCTGCCCGCAGGGGAAACCTTTGTGCGCCAAATTAGTGTGGGGAAATCCTACTTTATGGAAAAATTCGGTGTAGAACCTACGGTTGCATACAATTTCGACGCGTTTGGGCATAGTGTCGGCTTACCGCAGATTTTGGTAAAAAATGGGTACGTCGGCTATATGGCTTGCCGCCCGAACAAGCATCAGTTTACCTATCCTGGCAGATTTTTCAAATGGACTTCACCCGATGGAAGTTCTATTGTCGTGACCAACAGCGAATCGTACGGCACGTGGCTGGGGGAAGCGGTTATAAAAATTAAAAGAGAAATAGAGGGTGTTCCTATGTGGATGCTCGGCTCCGATTCGGACGGTAAGGAGCGTAGCGGTATGGAGGAGGTGGATTATTCCCTTTGGGGAGTAGGTAACCACGGCGGCGGTCCGTCTCGTAAGGATTTGCGAGATATTGCCGAATTAAAGGTGGACGGTGTGGAAATTATACACAGCACGCCCGACGCTTTGTTTGCTGATAATATTCATGTTGCGGGCGAGGTGAAAACCTCTATGATAACCTGTATGCCTGGGTGCTATTCCTCTATGGCAAGGGTAAAGCAAGGTTTTAGAAAGGCTGAAAATTTATTCTATGCAACGGAAAAAATGTTAGCGGTGGCAAGTCTGAACGGTATCACTTTTGATACTTCGGATATGAAAACGGCGGAAAAGAAAATTCTGTTTGCGACCTTTCACGACATTCTCCCCGGTACTTCAGTGGAAGAGGGGGAGAGAGAAGGGCTTTGTGCGTTGTCCTTGGCAGAAAAGGTGGTACGCGATTATCGCACAAAGGTATTTTTGCGTATGGCGATGGGGCAAAAGCACGCAGAGGCTGGCGAATTCCCCGTGTTCGTATTCAATTATGCGCCGTATGAAATTACTGCGCCCGTAGAAGTGGAATTTATGCTCGAAAACCAAAACTGGAACGAGGAAATCCGCTATATACCGCACGTGTATTTTGAAGGGAAAGAGATTGTTTGCCAAACAGTAAAAGAGGAATCCACGCTGAATTTGGATTGGCGTAAAAAAGTAGTATTTGAAGGAAAACTGGCACCCATGTCTTTGACGAGATTTGAAATCAAGGTGTCAAAAGTGCCGAGAACACCGATGTTCTCCCCTGTGAAAGCGTGCGAAATGGAAAAACATATTTCTATCGGGAAGCCCGTATTTGAGGTTTATGATGACACCGCAGATCCTTGGGGCATGAGCGAAAAGGAATTGAAAGCAGTCGGCGAAAATCCCGTTCCGCTTCGTCAAATGACAACGGAAGAAACGAAAGATTTTTGCGCTTTGGACGAGGGCTTTGCAGCGGAAAGAATTATTGAGGGCGGCACTATATTATCAGCGTATGAGGGTTTATATACCAACGGAAAGACAAACGCGGTTTTGGAAGTGAAAGAATATAAAAATCAATCGTACGTGGACGTGAACGCGACGGTGGAATTTGCGGAAAAGAATAAGC
>JAZRBK010000062.1:0-2173 GCA_045635025.1 Candidatus Scatosoma sp. | reverse complement strand
TTGTTTTGAAAGATAGAGTTCCCGTAGAGATTATCCGCAGAGAGGATTGTTGGCTCATCGATATGCGCGAGGAAACGGTAGGTTTCTTGGATTTAGATATTGAAAGCGACCGTGATACGCTCGTTACCGTAGCTTACGGCGAATATTTGATGGATGACGGAAACGTGTTGCGTTGCATGGACAGAGATGCTGATTTTTCAGCGGATATTCAAGTAAAACAGGGGAGAACGGTATATACAAACTATTTTCGCCGTTTCGCCGGAAGATATTTGCAGGTGTTTACGGAAGCTGAATTAAAAATTCATTATATAGGGTTGCGTCCTACGGAATATCCTTTAACGGCAAAAGAACCGCAGTTTCAATCAGAACTTCGCAATCGTATCTATAAAACGAGTGTAAAGACGTTGCATTCTTGTATGCACGAGCATTTTGAGGATTGCCCTTGGCGTGAACAGGCTTTGTATCAAATTGATGGTAGAAATGAAATGCTGTGCACCTATTATGCGTTTGGCGATTATAAGTTTGTTCGTTCCAACTTGGTGCTGATGTCGAAAGGGTTGCGTCCCGACGGATTGTTTACGATTTGTTTCCCTGCGGGTAAGGATTTCCCTATTCCGTCGTTTAGTATGATTTACCCCGTGGAAGTCTACGAATACATACAGTATAGCGGTGATAAAAGCGTTTTGGCGGAAGTTTTCGATACGATGGAAACGGTGATGAACACCTTCCTTTCGCGGATTGATAAGGAAAAGAATTTGATTGCCGACTTCCCTTATCCGTACTGGAATTTCTATGAATGGTCGGAAGGCAGTAGTAACGAAGACCAAATCTTCCGTACGGCGGATATGTATTACCCGAAAAAGTATTCCTTGCTGTTAAACGTAGAGTTTTTGTTTGTTCTCGACTATTACAAGAAACTTTGTGAAATGCACGGCAAGTCGTTTAATTTTGACGACAGCGCAATGCGCAAAGCGATTATAGATACTTTCTACGTTCCTGAAAGGGGATTATTCAAGGCGACGGACATTGACGAGCCGTACTATACAACGCTTGGTAACAGCTATGCAATTTTGATAGGGCTTGGCGGTAAGGAGCTTGCGGAGAAACTGATAGAAGGCAAAGATATAGTTCCCATCACCTTATCGATGTGTATGTACTTATATGATGCTCTTTTGAAGCTGGATAAGAGTTATAAAGATTTCATTATCGCGGATATTGATAAGAAATACAAGAGAATGTTGGATTTAGGAGCAACGACCTTTTGGGAAACGGAAAAGGGTTGCGAAGACCAAGGCCATACGGGCAGTTTGTGTCACGGCTGGGCGGCGATGCCGATTTATTACTACACGCTCTTAAACGGCGAAGAATATTTCAATGGAAAATTATAAGGAAAGGAGAAAAATAGATGAAAACGATAAAGGACAAGTATTTGGTAGTAGGCGCGGACTTTGCGGGCTTCCCTTTGAAAGAAGTGGTGGTGGAACACCTTACGAAAAAGGGCTGGAAAATCCTCGACTTGGGGGTTAAAAAGGACAGCGACCCGAATGATACGGATTTGATGTTCCATAGAGTAGGGCTTCGCGTAGGCGCGGAAATTTCCGAAGGAAACTATGAAAGAGCACTTTTGTTCTGCGGTACGGGTATGGGTATCCACATCGCGGCAAGCAAATGTCCCCACGTACACGCAGGTGTTGTAGAAAGCCTTCCTGCGGCAACGAGAGCAATCACGGGCAACGGCGTAAATGTTTTGGCAATGGGCGCATTTTACGTAGCGCCTCAAACGGCTTGCGATATCGCAGATGCGTACCTTGGCAACGAGCTTGGCTCTGGCTGGGAATGGTGGCATAACTTCTATGAATTTCATAAGCTTGCAATTGATGAGTTGGAAGCGTTTGATTATGAAGAATATAAAAAGAATGGATTCAAGGTAAACAAACTCGGCGATTACGATTTGACCCTTGATTTTGATAAAAAACCCGAATAAATAGCAGGAAAGAGTAATGAAGAAACTTTTCAAAGCAATCAGTATCGCGTTTCTTGGCGTGTGCGCGACCTTTGGTTTTGCGGCTTGCAATTTTGTTTCCGGGCTTTTTCCTGGCAGTGAAAACAGTGTGGAAAATTCCAATAGCAGCTTGGAACAGGTAAAAAATGCTCCCGTTATTAGCAATAAACC
>JAZRBK010000061.1:0-1148 GCA_045635025.1 Candidatus Scatosoma sp. | reverse complement strand
CGTGCCGTTCTCGCGGCGGGTTCTTATCGTTTTCTCGATAATGAAAATCGAAAAAACGAATTGAAATTGAAAATCTATTAAAATATTCGATTATTTTTTCATTTTTGGGGTAAAAGTAGTTGCATTATTTTTCAAAAAGATATACAATAGTATGCGGATAAAAAATAACAGTCTTTTAAGAGGAGATTACGTAAGATGAAAAACAGGATTGCAGGCAGAATGAGCGCGCTCGCGCCCTCCCTTACGCTGGCAATTTCGGCGAAGGCAAAGGCGATGAAGCAAGCGGGGGAGAGCGTCGTGTCGTTCGGCGTGGGCGAGCCCGATTTTAACACGCCCGAACATATCATTAACGCCGCGAAAAACGCGCTTGATAACGGGTATACGAAGTATACGCCCTCGTCGGGGTTGCTCCCTTTGCGTAAGGCGATTTGCGAGAAGTTCCAAAAGGACAACGCTCTTTCCTACGAGCCGTCGCAAATTATCGTTTCCAACGGTGCGAAACATTCCATTTTCAACGCGTGCTACGCGGTGCTCGAAGAGGGGGACGAAGTTATCATTCCCGCGCCCTATTGGCTCACCTATCCCGAAGTGGTAAAGGTCTGCGGTGCAACGCCCGTCTATATCGAGTGCAAAAAGGAAAACAAGTTCAAGTTTACCGCCGAGGATTTGAAAAAGGCGATTACGCCGAAAACGAAAATGCTCATCTTTAACTCCCCGTCTAACCCTACGGGTGCGGTGTATAACGAGGAAGAGGTTCGTGCTATCGCGAAAGTGTGCGAGGAGGCGGAGATTTTCGTGCTCGCGGACGAGATTTACGAAAAGCTTTGCTATAACGGCGTAAAACCTTTCTCGATTGCAAGATGCAGCGAAAAAATGCAAGACTTGACGATTACCGTCAACGGCGTTTCGAAAACGTATGCAATGACGGGTTGGCGCGTGGGTTACCTCGCCGCGCCTAAGGACGTCGCAAAGGCTATCGACTCCTTCCAAAGCCACGCAACGAGCAACGCTTGCTCCATTTCTCAATACGCTACGATAGAAGCGCTCGCTTCTTCCGACGAAGAAATCGATGCAATGGTGAAAGTGTTCGATAAGAGAAGAGCAAAGCTTTTGGATTTGATAGCGCAAATCGACGGCGTAGAAGCGGT
>JAZRBK010000060.1:0-2327 GCA_045635025.1 Candidatus Scatosoma sp. | reverse complement strand
CTTATTACCCATTTTGATTATCTTCATTATCTTCAGCGATAAGATGATGAACGGTATCAACATCGGTGGCTTGAAGGGCTAAGGTTAGAAAGAAAAAAAATTAAAGGAGAAAAATTATGAGTATATTCAAAAAGGCGATTGCTGGCGTATGTTGTTTATGTGCTGCATTTTCCGTATGCGCATGCGGTGGAATTAATGGTTTCCAGTCGGAGAGCGTTGACACGGAAAACGACTATTATGCAGGTTCGCTGAATATTAGAGTTTGGGATGCTGGTTTTGGTGTTAGATGGCTTGATAAGGTTATCGCCGCATTCAACGACAAATATCCCGACGTCGAAGTGGACGTTAGCGAATCGGTGGAAAGAATGCAGGTCTTCGGTGACATAACGGGTAAGGGGAATAAGTACGACATTATCATCTCGGAATCCATCTTGACCGACTGGGCGGAAGAATGTCTTGAACCCATCGACGACGTATATTCTTACACGAACAGTGGGGAATCGGTTTCGGTTGGCGACAAGATTATGCCCATCTACAAGAAATACCTCAACAATAAGGGGCACTATTATCAAGTTCCTGCATACGTTGGCGCGTATGGTATCGTTTATAACAGCGACTTCATCTATGATGAAGAAGTTCCTGTTACGACGGAAGAATTAAAGGCTCTGTGTACCTCGCTTAAAAAGGATTCTCTTACCCCATTCATCTTCTCGGGTGAAAATGGTACGAACTACTGGGATTATATCTACGCAACTTGGTTTGCGCAATACGAAGGTAGGGAAGCGTACACAGCGGCTCAATCGGGACAGATTATCGACGCTAACGGCGAGCTGAAGTACGATCCTTCCGCGGCATACCTTGCAGGTGGCTTGAAGGCAATGCAGGTTTGTGAAGACTTGCTTTGGTACGAAAACGGTAATATCAAGTCTGACTCCACGGGCTTGCAGTTCATTATCGCACAAAGAGAGTTCTTGGAAGGCAAGGCGGCGATGATGTACAACGGTTCTTGGTTGTTCAACGAAATGCAGTTGATGTTCCCGAACGGTACGGAATCTGATTTCAAGATGATGAAAGTTCCTGTAATCAGCGCAATCACCGAAAAGTGCACGACGATTGAAAACGATGCGGAGCTTGCCGCTCTCGTAAGAGCGATTGACGCGGGCGAAACCGATTTGAGTGGTGAAGGCTACGACGTAAACGCCGCTGACTTTGCGAAGGTGAGCGAAGCAAGAAACTTCTTCTACGCAGGTAGTGAAGGCGCGACGGCTGTTGTTCCCATCAACGCGCGCAACAAGCAGATTGCAAAGCGTTTCTTGACGTTTATGTACTCGGAAACGGGTATCAAGGAACACGCTTCCGCGAAGGCTGGTAACGTTTTGCCTGTCAATAACTTGAACATGAAGGTTCCTACGGACAACACGTTCGTAGAAACTTCGTACAACATTTTGCTTAATAACGAAGTGTTCTATAACAACCCTGTAATCGCGATTGATTACCTCTGCACGGCAACGACCGCAGGCGGTATCGAAAAGCAGTTTGGTTCGCAAAACTCGAAGGATAGAACGAGAGCTTCCGTTTCCTTTGAAGCAAAGAAGAATCTTTGGACGGCAAACGATAACGAAAAGTTCTGGAATGCTTTGATTAGCGCAGGTTATATCAAGGAAAGACCGTAAGTTTATGGCGAGCGTAGCTCAGGGCGCAAAAGCTTGGGCTACGTTCGCGTGCTGGCTTATAAAATAATATTGATAATAGGAGGATTGCTATGAGAAAAATTTGGATTGCAATTTGCACTCTGCTCGCATCGTGTTTGATGTTTGCGGGCTGTATGGGTGGTGGCAGTACGTCGCAATCGGACGATGCCGTATTGTCCGCTCCTGCATCCATTAAGATGAACTCCAAGGGCGTTTTGACCTGGGATGCAGTTGATGATGCAACCGCTTATGAGGTTGCCATCGGCAGTGAAACGACCACGGTTGAAACCAACAAGCAGGACTTGCTTGCGGTAATCACCGAGGCTGGTTCTTATACCGTTACGGTAGCGGCGAAGAATGAAACGAAAACGAGCGAAACGATTAGCTATTCGTTCACGGCTGTAAAGCTCGAAACGCCTTCTACGCCTGTACTGGAAACCGATCCCGATACGCATATCACAAAATTCGTATGGACGGGTGGCGCAAACACTCGTTCCTACTTGCAACAGATTAATGGCGGTAAATGGGTAAGCAATACCACGGGCGAATATTCCGTTTCATCGACGGGTTCGTATGTCATTTCTGTAAAGGCGAAGGGGTATGCGGCGAAGGACGTTTTGTATTTGGATAGTGATG
>JAZRBK010000059.1:0-6146 GCA_045635025.1 Candidatus Scatosoma sp. | reverse complement strand
AAAGAAAGGACGACAATCCCGAAACGGTACAGAGCAGACTTGACGTTTACAACGCGCAAACGACGCCGCTTATCGAGTACTATCAAAAGAAAGGCTTGCTTTTCAGCGTAGACGGCAGCACGACTCCCGAATACGTATACGAAGTCGTTTCCAAAAAACTCGACGCTTTGAAAAAGTAAGTTATGGTACACGTAAAAAGCGAAAAGGAGATTGAACTTCTCCGCGAACCGTGCAAAATTGTCAAGGAAACGTTGGAGTTCGTGGGCTCGCGTATTCAAGCTGGTATGAGCACCAAGGAAGTGGACGAACTCGTAGAGCGGTATATCCGCGCGTCGGGCGCAATTCCTTCCTGCCTTGGCTACGGCGGGTTTCCCGCTTCGGCTTGCGTGTCTGTGAACGATAAGGTCGTACACGGAATCCCGAGCCATCAAGAGATTTTGAAAGAGGGCGACATCGTTAGCGTGGACTTGTGCGCGTATAAAAACGGCTTCCACGGCGACGCTTGCAGAACGTTTATGATTGGCAAGGTAGCGCCGGAGGTTGAAAAACTCGTCAAGGTTACCGAAGAATGCTTTTTCAAGGGAATCGAAGGTTTGCGGGCAGGTACGCCCCTTTACGATATCGGTTATAAAGTGCAAAAGCACGCCGAGTCGCACGGTTACGGTGTTATCCGTTCGTATACGGGACACGGTATCGGCAGGGAAATGCACGAAGACCCCAGCGTGCCGAACTTCGGCAGATTGGGTACGGGTATGCGTTTGAAAGCGGGTACGGTGCTCTGCGTAGAGCCTATGATTGCGATGGGGAGCTGGAAAGTGCGGCTCTTAGACGACGATTGGACGGCGGTTACCATAGACGGCAAATGCGCGGCGCATTACGAAAACACTTTGGTAGTGCGCGAGGACGGCGTGGAACTTCTCACGCTATAAACAATAAAAAATCGGAGGAAACATCTGTGTCCAAAGACGACGTAATCGAAACGGAAGGAAAGGTTATCGAAGCGTTGCCTAACGCAACGTTCAAGGTGCAACTTTCCAACGGTCATATTATCACGGCGTATATTTCCGGAAAACTTCGTATGAACTATATTAGAATCATCGAAGGGGATACGGTAAAATTAGAAATGAGCCCGTACGATTTGACGAAAGGCAGAATCACGTGGCGTAGCAAGTCGTAATCAGGCGACGATAATCAGTTCATAACAAGGAGAAAAGAAAAATGAAAGTTAGACCTTCTGTAAAACCTATGTGCGACAAGTGCAAAGTTATTAAGAGAAACGGCAGAGTAATGGTAATCTGCTCCAAGAGCAAGAGCCACAAGCAAAGACAAGGCTAAAAATAAGGCAAAAACAGGAAAATAGTGTCAAAAAATGCTTGACAGGTCTTGACGTGATATGATATAATCTTATTATGTCGTATTTCGCGGGAAAGCCAAAATGGCATAATTTTCCTAACAACTACATCGTATCAGACTGATTTTCCGTAAGGTTTTGCGGGAACTCAGTTTTGTTGCGTTATCGCGCGCATACGTATATGCGAAAAAGCGGCAAAGACAAGCCCTAAGGCTTTGGCTTTGAAAACAATACAACGATTTGAGACGGGCATTTTCCACTGCCCAAACCGAGTCGTTCGTTGACGATAGATTTATCAAAAAAAACAAAAAACAGATTAAAAAAACGGAGGATAGAAATCAATGGCACGTATTGCCGGTGTAGATTTACCCAGAGAAAAGAGAATTGAAATCGGTCTTACCTATATCTACGGTATTGGACTGACGACGTCTAAGAAGATTCTCGCGGAAACGGGTATCAATCCCGATACGAGAGTAAAAGACCTCGACGAGAATGACGTTTCCAAATTGAGAGAATATATCGACCACAACTTGAGAGTAGAAGGTGAACTTCGTAGTGAAGTATCCCTCAACATCAAACGCCTTATGGAAATTGGATGCTATCGCGGCATTCGTCACAGAAAAGGCTTACCCGTACGCGGACAGAGCACGAAGAGAAACGCTCGTACGCGTAAAGGTCCTGCGCGCGCAATCGCAGGCAAGAAGAAGTAAGCAGGAGGGCGATAAATCATGGCAGAAATGAAGAAAAAAGTCGTTTCCCGTAAACGCAAAGAAATTAAGAAAATCGACAAAGGACAAGTTCATATTCAGTCCACGTTCAACAACACGATTGTAACGGTAACCGATATGAACGGCAACGCGATTTCGCAATCGAGCGCAGGTGCACTCGGTTATAAGGGTAGCAGAAAGGGTACGCCGTTTGCTGCGCAAATGGCTGCCGAAGCGGCGGCAAAGGTCGGCAAAGAGCACGGTCTTCGTAGCGTGGAAGTATACGTGAAAGGTCCCGGTGCAGGTAGAGAATCCGCAATCCGCGCGCTCGCAGCTTGCGAATTGGAAATCACGTTGATTTCCGACGTTTCCCCCATTCCCCACAACGGAAGCAGACCCCCGACACGGGGCAGAGTTTAATCAGGAGGCAAGTTAAGAAATGGCTAGATACAGAGAAGCAAAATGTAAACTTTGCAGAAGAGAAGGCGCGAAATTGTTCCTTAAAGGCGACAAGTGCTATATGGAAAAGTGCCCGTTCAATAAACGTCCGGTAGCACCCGGTCAACACGGCGCAGACAGAAAGAAGGTTTCCGAGTACGGATTACAGCTTCGTGAAAAGCAAAAGACGAAGAGAATCTACGGCGTACAGGAAGGTCAATTCCGTAAATATTACGAAATGGCAGACCGCATGAAAGGCGTTACGGGTGAAAACATGCTTTCCTTGCTTGAAAGACGTTTGGATAACGTAGTGTTCAGAATGGGTCTTGCTCCTTCCAGAACGCTCGCACGTCAAATCGTAAGTCACGCACATTTGTCCGTAAACGGCAAAACGGTAACGATTCCTTCGTACATCGTGAAAGCTGGCGACGTTATCGTCGTAAAAGAGAACAGAAAGGGCAATAAGTATTTCACCGAACTTAAAGAAACCAAGGCAAACAATTCCCTTGTTAAATGGGTTGAGTTTGATAGAGAGAAACTTGAAGGAAAGGTATTAGCTCTTCCCACCAGAGAAGATATCGACAGCCAGATTGCAGAGCATATGATTGTCGAATTGTACTCCAAATAATTGACGATATTAAGGAGGTATCATAATGATCGAAATGGATATGCCCAAACTCGAAGTGCTTGAAAACGACGATTTCTATGCAAAAGTCGTATGCGAGCCCTTAGAGAAAGGTTTCGGTCTTACCATAGGCAACTGTCTTCGTCGTATCCTTCTTGCCGCGTTGCCCGGAGCAGCGGTAGAAGGGATTAAGTTCCTCGACGGCAGTGTTAAACACGAGTTTTCCGCAGTAGAAGGCGTAAAAGAGGACGTAACGGAGATTATTCTCAACCTCAAAACGCTTGCTATCAAAACGAAAGTAATCGATAAAGAATACGAAAAGGTTTTGCACATCTGCAAGGAAGGTCCTGCCGTTTTAACGGGTAAAGACCTTAACGTAGATGCGGAAATCGAAGTTATCAACGGCGACCAATACGTTTGCACGATTGACGAAGGCGCAAAACTTGACGTAGAGATTACGGTTGGCAGAGGCAGAGGTTATCGCCCTGCTAAGGAGAACAAGAAACCCGTAGTAGACTATATTGCGGTGGATTCCATCTATACCCCCGTGCAAAGAGTTAATTACACGGTCGAGCCTACGCGCGTAGGGCAAGCGGTGGACTATGATAAGCTCACGCTTGAAGTATGGACGGACGGTACGTTTTCGGGCAAGGAAATCATTTCCTTGGCAGCGAAGATTATGCAGGACCATATCAACCTTTTCGTGAATTTGAGCGAAACGATTAAGGGAATGGATATTCTCGTGAAAACGGAAGACGACAAGCAACAACAGATTCTCAAAATGGCGATTGAGGAAATGGACCTTTCCGTTCGTTCCTACAACTGCTTGAAGAGAGCGAACATTCACACGGTCGAAGATTTGACGAAGAAGACGGAGGACGATATGTTGAAGGTAAGAAACCTCGGCAGAAAGTCGCTCGACGAAGTTATCAACAAGTTGGATTCTTACGGCCTTGCATTAAGACAACAGGAGGATTAAAATTATGCCCGGCAAATTAGGGAGAACTTCCAAAGAAAGAAACGCGCTTTTGAGAGGCTTGGCGTCCCAACTTCTTTGGTATGGAAAGATTGAAACGACCGCTGCAAAGGCGAAAGAACTTCGTCCCTACGTGGAGAAGCTTATTACCAAAGCGGTAAATACGTACGATGATAACGTTGAATTCGAAGTAACGAAAAAGGATTCGAAAGGTAAAGAAGTTACCGTAACGAACGTAAAAGACGGCGCGAAAAAACTCGCGGCTCGTCGCGCGATTATGGCGAAAACGTACGACTTGCAAGAGATTAAGGCGTTCAACGAAAAGAAGAGCGACTACAAGGCAAGAACGGCGGATATTCAACACCCTTTGATGGACAAACTTTTCAACGAAATCGCACCCAAATATGCGGCTCGTAAAGAAGAGCTTGGTCAAGGCGGCGGTTACACGAGAATCTATCTTCTCGGCGAACGTCGCGGCGATGCTGCGGAAAAAGCAATCATCGAATTGGTTTAATCGCTACAAAAATCAACACCCTGTCTGGATTTGCAGACAGGGTGTTTCTTCGTATACTCGATACAATAAACGGCATAATAAAAAGACCTTGCAATAAGGGCAAAGTCTTTTGAAAATAAAATCGTTTATTGTTTTACTTGGACGATTCTTCGTTGACGCGGATTAAACAAATAGCAATCGTGTTCGGACCCGTGTGGCAAGCTACGCTAAGCGACATCGGATTGGGGGGCAGGAAAGGAATGTTCGGGAAATATTTCTTTACTTCGTTTTCTAGCTCCAAAGCGTCTTGCTCGTGTTCGCCGTAGACGACGATTAAGCGAAGCTCACCCCTCTCGGCGTACGGCTTAAACTTCCCCTCTAAATCGGCGAGTAATGCGTCTTTCATAATCGTTTGCGCTTTTGCTTGGGTGCGCGGTAACGCGTGTTTTTCAATACCTGCACCTTTGATTTGCAAAACGGGACGAAGCTTCAAAATCGAGCCGATTGCCGCAACGGCGGAGGAAATACGTCCGCCCTTTTTCAAGTATTCCATACTTTCCAAAGAAAGATAAACGGAATAATCGGCGCTCTGTTCGGTGAGAATCGCTACGATTTCTGCTGCGGTTTTACCTTGATTGCGGAAGTGTGCCGCATTAAGAGTGCTCCATTTTAAGGGGGCGGAAATGCGATGATTGTCAACTACGTGTACCTTTCCGTTAAACTCTTCGGCAAGCGATTTAGCTGTTTCGCAAGCACCGCTTAAAAAAGAAGAGGTAGGGATATGTACGATTTCGTCGTATTCTTTGAGGATTTCCAACCAAAAGTCTTTAACTTCTTCCGCGCTCGGTTGTGCGGTGGTAATTCTAGCGTCGCTTTTCAGTTTTTCGTAGAAGTCTGCGCGGGAAAGGTCTACGCTTTCCAAGAAACATTCATTATCTACTACGAACGGCATCGGCAAAACGAAAATCCCTTTGTCATCTAATTCGTGCGGCAATAAACCGCTATTTGTGTCCGTTGTAATAGCTATTTTACCATTTCGTTCCATAAGAACCTCCAAGGGTGGTATCTATTTCACATTCTAAGCATAGCAGATTTTGCCGTAAATGTCAAGTGTATGACTCGTTCCCATCACAATTTTTATAAAACAGCCTTATGCGCTCT
Source organism: Candidatus Scatosoma sp. (assembly GCA_045635025.1). Lineage (GTDB taxonomy): Bacteria > Bacillota > Clostridia > Christensenellales > Borkfalkiaceae > Scatosoma. Next base: position 395 of record JAZRBK010000059.1, on the reverse strand, counting down.
GTTACAGAGCGTATACACAGTGGGCAGGGGAGAGGTTTAGAATAATGAAATTGCCCTAAATAAAGCCTTAAAACAGTCCAATATACGAGAAGTCTCCTTGCTTGGAGTTCTACTTAAATACACGCCAAATCAGCGTTAAAAAGCGAAACGAGGGGGGCAGGTACGCGTTGAATGCGAAAAAATGTGCGAGTTTTGACTTCTGGGAAGAGAAAAAATTACCTTTCCAAAAAAAAGTTGAAAAAAATAAAAAAAATGAGTAAAAAAACGAAGAAAACGCTTGACAAAAAGCGTGAAATAGATTATTATATACAGGCACGGTTTGAGAGTGTAGATGAGTTTGTGGCCCAGTAGCTCAGTTGGTTAGAGCGCCAGCCTGTCACGCTGGAGGTCGACGG
>JAZRBK010000058.1:0-13557 GCA_045635025.1 Candidatus Scatosoma sp. | reverse complement strand
ACTCCTTGGCTCACAGAACGACATGGCTACGATCCGACTTGGATATACCGATTTTGGGGTTACCATATGCGACAAGAACGATATTATCGCCCTGCAAACGGCAAAGGAAACAACCTTTTGGGATTATATGGACGAGGAATTAACACAGAGCGTTTCCGCTTCGGACAAGCCCTCCGACGTACTCGTAAAATGTTATATAGCCAACGACGTTGCGGAGGAGAATATCGCAAGCATTTTACGCGATATTTTTCAGGCAAAGGAACTTAGCGGCGGCGTGTTTGCGTTCGGTTCGCTCGAAGATACCAAGCGGGAAGTGGACGGCGACGATTGGATTGACGTTTGGAAAAAGCATTTCCGCCCTATCCACTTAGGCAAAATCGTAGTCGTGCCCGAATGGATAGACTATACGCCGACTCAGGACGAAAAGGTGGTTTTGCTCGATTCCAATATGGCGTTCGGCACGGGGGAACACGAAACGACTTCGATGTGCGTAGAACTTATGCAAGAATATATCAAGCCCTCGTCCGTTTGCATCGACGTGGGTTGCGGGAGCGGGATTTTAGGGATTTCCGCAATCAAGCTCGGCGCGCAAAAGGCGTATTTGACGGATATTGATATGATAGCGGTGGAGAGTTCGCTCCATAACTGCGAGCTTAACGGCGTAGCCGAAAAAACCGTTGTTGCGCACTCCAATCTTTTGGAAAACACCGACGTGCAAGGGGATATTATGATGGCGAATATTACGGGCGAGGTGTTGAAAATGCTCGCGCCCTCTATTCCCAAAAATCTGAAACCCGACGGCGTGCTTATTTTGAGCGGTATTATCGAAAGCCGTCTTGAAATGGTAAAAAAGGCGTATGAAGAAGTGGCTATGCGCGTCGTTTTCGAAAAACGAAAAGGGGAATGGTTCGCCCTCGTCTTAAAACACGCGAACGCGTAAAAGAGGCAGAGAACTTTTATAAAACGATTAAAACGACTAAAACGATAAAGCGCAAAACGCCGTGGAAATAAGGCAGTTTTGCCAAAAGGAGCGTACCGTGTCTGCGTTGAAACGGTTTTTCATAGAAAAAATAGAAGAAAACGTACAGCTTATAGGCGAGGAGTTCGAGCACGCGAAAAACGTGCTCCGTCTTGGCGTGGGCGACGAGGTTATCCTGCTGGATAATAGCGGCAAGGAATACACGGCGGTTATCACGCTCGTGGAGAAAAAGCAAATGTCCTTGCACGTGGTAAGGGAAGAGCTCGGCACGCGGGAGGCGAGTACGGAAATAATTTTACTCTTCGGGTATTTGAAAAACGCGGATAAAAACGAGTTTATCGTTCAAAAGGCGGTGGAGCTCGGCGTGAAGAAAATCGGCGTGTTCTCGTCGGAATACTCTTCGGCGTATATGAACGCGAATAAGCTTGAAAGACTGAATAAAGTTTCCAAAGAAGCGGCGAAACAATGTCTGCGCGCTACCGCGCCTACCGTCGAATATTACGATACGCTTGAAAAGGCGCTCGTAAGCGGCGGGGATAGCGAAAATAAACTCTTCGCCTGCGAGTTCGCGCAAAAAAGCGAGCAGGATTTGCGAACGCTCAAAGGCAGTACGACGCTCGTCGTGGGGAGCGAGGGCGGTTTTTCGAGGGAAGAAGAAACGCTCGCAAAATTGCTTGGGTATAAGAGTATCACGCTCGGCAAACGTATTTTGCGTGCGGAAACAGCGGCAATCGCTTTGACGGCGGTAGCGGCGTTCTCGCTCGGCGAGTTGGGGGATTAAAGAGTTGAAAGCGGTAGTGTATACGCTCGGGTGTAAAGTCAACGACGTGGAGAGCGGCTCGCTCATTCGCGGTTTGGAAGAGCTCGGGTTTGAAGTTTCAAGGGAAATGGAACGCGCGGATTTGTATATCGTCAACACCTGCGCCGTAACGGCGGAGGCGGAGAGAAAAAGCCGTCAAACGGTGGGCAAAGCGCTCAAATGCAATCCGTCCGCAAAAATTATCGTATGCGGCTGCGCGTCGCAAAAAAACGCGCGTTCGTTTTTGGAAAAAGGCGCGATTGCCGTCGTCGGCGCGCAACGGAAAAACCGTGTTTTGGAAATCGTAAAGGCGGACTTTGCCGACGGGTTTTGCGGAGAACAAATGCAAGACGAGGGGGGCAGGTACGAGGATATGCTCCTACCTAAGTGCTTGAAAACCCGCAACTTTGTCAAAATCCAAGACGGATGTAATCGGTTTTGTTCCTATTGCGTGATACCCTATCTTCGCGGGCGTTCGCGCTGTCGCAGCGTAAAAAGCGCGGCGGAAGAAATCTTAAAAAGCACCGCTTACGAAACGGTGGTTACGGGCATTGATATTTCCGCGTACAAGGACGAAGAGGGCAAAGACCTTGCCGATTTAATGCTCGCCGTGAAAGATGCGGCTACGCGGATACGGCTCGGCTCGATGGAGGTAAGCTTGATTACCGAGCGGTTTTTGAGCGCGTTAAAACAGGTAAAAAACTTTGCGCCGCAATTCCACTTGTCCTTACAAAGCGGTTCGAATAAAGTCTTAAAAAGTATGAACCGCCATTATACCCGCGAAGAATATCTTGAAAAATGCGAAATGATATATAAGGCGTTTCCAAACGCCGCGATTACCACCGATATTATCGTGGGTTTCCCGACCGAAACGGAGGAGGATTTCGAAGAGTCCGTCAAAATCGTGCGGGAAGCGGGTTTTTCGCAAATCCACGCGTTTCCGTACTCCCCGCGCGAGGGTACGCAGGCGTATAAAAAATATAAAGAACTTTCCTCCGCCGTTAAAAAGGCGCGCGTGGAAAGGCTCTTACAAGCGGGTGAGGAGCAAAAACGCGCGTATATCGAAAAGCTCGTTGGAAACACTTGCACCCTCGTGCCCGAACATTATATAGACGGTTATACGGAGGGTTATACGGAAAATTACGTGCGCGTTTACGTGCAAGGGGATTTGGGTAAAACGCCCGTTCGTGTGAAAATAATAGCCTCTTTTAAGGACGGCGCGCTCGCCGAACTTACCGAATAAATCAACGTAAAAAATAAGGAGAAATAAAAATGGAAAACTGTATTTTTTGTAAAATCGTAGCAGGGGAAATCCCGTCGAAAAGATATTACGAGGACGAGAAGATTATCGTCATTAAAGATATCGAGCCGAAAGCGAAACTGCATTATCTTTGTATTCCCAAAACGCATTTCGCGCTCCTTTCTGAAATGGACGGGGAAAAAGCGGAACTTGTAAAATACTGTTTTGAAACAATTCCCAAAATCCAAGAAACGCTCGGGTTGCAAGACGGTTACCGTGTGATTATCAACCAAGGCGAAAACGGCGGGCAAACCGTACCGCATTTGCATATCCACCTACTCGGCGGCGAGGTGCTCGGCGGGTTTTAAGGAAGCTCTTTTTATACAACGCGTTTCAAAGAAATGTTTTCAAGAAAAATAGTTTAAGAAAAGGCAAAAGTGTCAATACTCCCTCTCACAGCGAAGAACGCTTTGGGAGGGTTTTTTATGTTCGTTAGCGATGAAAACGGATTGGAAAGTGAAAAAAATCAAAGTCCGTATTGTGAAAAGCTTTCTAAAAACCGCCTGCAAAGGGTAAAAGCCGTTTGGAGGATAAAGGGGTTTTGCAAGCTTTTTTGCGCCGTCGCCTTGTCGAGTGTGTTTTTACTTGGGCTTTTTCTTTTCAATAACGGGAGTACGCTTTCGAAACTCCAAGGCGAGCATACCTTTTATTTATATTCCGCGTCTTCACAGGCGTTGCAAAAGGAACAAATCACACTTTACGAGCTTTCCAACCTCCGAGGAGAAAGCGTTCGTTTCCCGCTTGACGGCAAGACAAATGGAAGCACGGACGGAAGTGCATACGGAAACGAGGGGGAAACGCTCGTGAAAGCGCTTTTGGAAACTTACGGCGGAGAAGTCGTGCTCGTGGAAGAGGCGTGTGGGGTGCGTTCGTATTATTGTTATACGCCCCATATATCGAAAAGGGTATTCATCGAGAGGAAACCCGTCAATTTGCATATCGCAATAGGAAAAACGCAGGCGGCGGTGGGTAGCCCCATCATCTTCGGCGGGTTTTGATAAGTGTAGCCTGACAAGAATTGAACCCTACAAGGGTTTAGAGAGAAAAAATCATTCATACCTTATCAACCTCGCTTATAATACTGGGCGAGCCCGCGTTAGCGGAAAAATCGCGTTCGCGGAAGAAGCGCGTTCGCGCAAAAAGAGCTACGCAAAAAAATGAAAAAAGCAGGTATAAAGGGCGCGAAAGGGGGGAAACATTTACATACAAAACGGTTTGGAGGATACAAAATGAACAAGCAAGACAAAGATTTGGAAAAGGAAAATCACGGCGAGGAAGCGGATAAGAAAATGAAAAATAAAAAGAAAAAAGTCCGCATTACGGGCGAAAAAAAGTTTTATATGCTCACCGCGATTGGGTGCGCGTTCGCGCTTGTGGCAATTATTGCCGTTGCGATTGCCGCTTCGGTTAGTGGCGGCGTGGACGACGAGGCGGCGCTCCCGCCTGATAACTCAGGTGTAATTGCGCCCGCACCCGACGATGGGGACAAGGAAGCGGATAAGAATAACGACAACGAACAGGTCGTCGTAACCCCCGAGGGTATGACGATGCCGATGAAAACCGTTTCCCTTTTGAACGAACACGAGTTCTACCATAATAAAACGCTCGATTCCTACTATCTGCATAAAGGCGTGGATTTCGCCGCGGAAGTGGGCGCGGAGGTCGTAGCCGTGGACGACGGCGTGGTGGAGAGCGTGTATAAAAGCGATTTACTGCTCGGCACGGAAATCGTGGTTAAACACGAGGACGGTTTGAAATCGGTATACCGCTTCGTCAATGAAGTCGAGGGCTTAAAGGCGGGCGATAGCGTGGCAAGAGGACAGGTTATCGCGACGGTAGCGGAAGCGAACGGCAACGAATACAAGGACGGTGCGCATTTGCATTTTGAAATCTTAAAAGACGGCGTAAGCGTAGACCCTGCCACCTATTTAACCTTGGAAGAAAAGTAATTTTTTGCGGTAGCCCGCTTTGCCGTAACGGCTTATTTGGGGGAAAGCAAAAACTGGAACGGGCGTATGCCCCCCACCCTGTCATAACGGTCTATTTGGGCAACCGCCCAAACTGGAACGAGCGTATGCGAGTGGAATGGAGCATATCTCAATAAATGGAGCGTATCTCAAAATACCACGGTCGCGGTATGGCGCGAATGAAAAGCTATTTTTTTCTCTGTCCCACCTATAAAAAAGGTGGGGCGGATTTTTTGTTAAAAAAAAATTAAAAAAAGTTGTTTAAGGCGCGGGAATTGGGGTTACATATAATTGTAAATAAAACAGCGCGGATAAAAAATCCGCAAAAGGAGTTCAATTATGGCAGGAAAAGTTATTGGTATCGACCTTGGTACTACCAACTCGTGCGTAGCGGTTATGGAAGGCGGCGAACCCGTCGTTATCGCGAACGCGGAAGGTTCGAGAACGACCCCCTCTGTGGTATCGTTCCAAAAAGACGGCTCGCGTGTAGTCGGTCAAGCGGCAAAACGTCAAGCTGTGGCAAACCCCGATAAGACGGTTATTTCGATTAAGCGTCATATGGGTTCGGATTATAAAGTAAAAATCGACGATAAGGACTATTCGCCCCAAGAAATCTCGGCAATGACGCTCGCAAAGCTGAAAGCGGATGCGGAAGCGTACCTCGGGCAAAAGGTAACCGAAGCGGTTATTACGTGCCCCGCGTATTTCTCGGATAGCCAACGTCAAGCTACCAAAGACGCAGGTAAAATTGCAGGTCTTAACGTGCTCCGTATTATCAACGAGCCCACCGCGGCGGCGCTTGCGTACGGTTTGGATAAGGACAAGGGCGGTAAGGTTATGATTTACGACCTTGGCGGCGGTACGTTCGACGTTTCCATTTTGGAAATCTCCGACGGCGTATTCGAAGTTTTGGCGACCAACGGCGACACCAAGCTCGGCGGCGACGATTGGGATAACAAGATTATGCAATACCTCGTAGACGAGTTCAAAAAATCCCACGCTATCGATTTGTCCAAAGACAAAATGGCGATGCAAAGATTGAAAGAAGCTGCGGAAAAAGCGAAAATCGAGCTTTCGGGTATGTCCTCGACGAACGTAAATCTTCCGTTCATCTCTATGAGCGCGGACGGCCCTCAACACCTTGATATTACGCTCACGAAGCAAAAGTTCGAGGCGATGACGGCGGACTTGCTCGCAAGAACGGTAGAACCGATGAAAGCGGCTATGCGCGACGCAGGGCTTTCGTACAGCGATATCGACAAGGTAATCCTCGTCGGTGGTTCGACGCGTATGCCTGCGGTTGTAGAAAAGGTAAAAGAAGTTACGGGCAAAGAACCGTTCAAGGGCATTAACCCCGGCGAATGCGTTGCTATCGGCGCGGCGGTGCAAGGCGGCGTTTTGACGGGCGAGGTTAAGGACGTATTGCTCCTCGACGTTACCCCGTTGTCGCTCGGTATCGAAACGCTCGGCGGCGTGTTCACGAGAATTATCGAACGCAACACCACGATTCCCGTGAAGAAGAGCCAAATCTTCTCCACAGCGGCGGACAATCAAACGAGCGTGGATATCCACGTATTGCAAGGCGAACGCGAGTTCTGCAAAGACAATAAGACGCTCGGCAACTTTATGCTCACGGGTATTGCACCCGCTCCTCGCGGAATACCGCAAATCGAAGTAACTTTCGACATCGACGCGAACGGTATCGTGCACGTAACCGCACAAGATAAAGGTACGGGTAAGTCCACGGATATTACGATTACCTCTTCGACCAACCTTTCCGACGAAGAAATCGACAAGGCGGTGAAAGAAGCGGAACAATTCGCAGAAGAAGATAAAAAGCGTAAGGAAAAAGTGGAGAATAAAAACAAACTCGACGGTATGATTTTCTCCGTAGAACAAACGATGAAAGAAGCGGGCGACAAGCTCGACGAGGGTGATAAGGCTACCTTGCAAGCGGCTATTGACGCGGCGAAGAAAGAGCTTGAAAGCGATGACGACGATAGAATTAAAGCCGCTTACGATAAGCTTATGCAAGACGTTCAGCCCGTCTTTACGAAGCTCTATCAAGCGAACGCGGGCGCGGCAGGGGCAGACCCCAACGCAGGCGCGAACGACGGCGATACGGAGTTCCATCAATAAGCAACACACTACGCTCGGCAGGCGGTAAAGCCCGTGAGGTAGACGGTTAGACAAAATCTTCGGGTTTGGCGCGGTGCGCGTCAAACCCGTAAGTGTTATAAACGAGTAAGACTTACAAGCAGTAAGTTTTATAAAGAAGGTAGGCTATTATGGCAGACAAGAAGAATTATTACGATATACTCGGTGTGGATAAAAAGGCTACGCCTGAGGAAATTAAATCGGCGTATAGAAAGCTCGCGATGAAATACCACCCCGACAGAAACCAAGGGAACGCGGAGGCGGCGGAAAAGTTCAAGGAAATCAACGAGGCGAACGAAACGCTCTCCGATAGTCAAAAACGCGCGGCGTACGATTACGAACTCGAACACCCTGGTATGGGTGGAATGGGCGGATTCGGCGGCTTTGGCGGCGGCGCGGGCGGATTCGGCGGGTTTGAGGACCTCGGCGATATTTTCAGTAACATTTTCGGCGGCGGATTCGGCGGCGCGCGTACACAACGCAGCGAAGTGGGGGAGGATATTCAAAGAGAGATGTCCCTTTCCTTTATGGACGCGGCGAAAGGCTGTAAAAAGACCGTTTCGTATATGCGCAACGAGCCGTGCTCGGCGTGTAGCGGTACGGGCGCGAAGAACGGGACGGAGTATTCTACGTGTAGCCGTTGTCAAGGCAAGGGTGTAATCCAACAGGTGCAAAACACGATGTTTGGGCGTACTATCCGTCAAGCCGTTTGTCCCGATTGCGGCGGCACGGGCAGAACGATTAAGGAAAAATGCCCCGACTGTAAAGGAAAAGGTTCGACGCGTAAGGAAACGACGTTGACGATTGATATTCCCGCAGGCGTGGATACGAATAGTTATATGAAGAAAAAAGGCTACGGGCAAGCCGCACCCAACGGCGGTGTTCCAGGCGATTTAATTATCGTGTTCCGCGTAGAACCGCATAAGATTTTCGTGCGCGACAGGTTCGATTTGAAGGTGGATTTGCCTATTTCCTTTAAGACGGCGGCGCTCGGCGGTGTTGTGAAAGTGCCTACGATTGACGAAACGATAGACTTCACCATTCCCGAGGGCACGCAGAACGGACAAATCTTTACCATTCGTGGCAAAGGTATTAAGTCGGCGAGAAACGGCACGGGCAATTTGTTGTTGCGCGTGATTGTGGAAATACCTACCCGCCTTACCAAAGAACAGAAAAAAGAACTCGAAAAACTGGATAAAGATATCGAGCTCAAACAGTACGAAAAAATGAAACGGTATTCCGACAACGTAGAAGCGCTCTACGGCGATAAACCGTATAAGTAAACGCTATCCGTGAAAACGGGGACGAAAACGAAAAGGAAAACCGCTTGGCGATTGCCAAGCGGTTTGTTTTATACTGCCTAAGTTTTATTCTTCCGTTTTTTCGGCGGAGGGATTTTCGGAGGGTTCTTCGCTATCTGCCGTTTGATTTCTGACGGCTTCTTTTGCTACGGGGAGTTTTGCCGCGAGCAAGAATACGATAAGCCCTGCAATCGTAAGGGTGGGGATAGGGAGCAAGTCGAGGTTCATCACCGTCGTAACGTTTGCGAACCAATCGAACGCACCGCTCAATTTCCCGACGAGGAAAGTCGTAGCGGAGATGAGCACAGGACCAAGACACGCCGCGCCCTTGCCGAATATGTCGTAAATACCGAAATATTCACCCGATTTTTCCGCGGGGATAATGCTCGTGAAATAGGAACGGGACATCGCTTGAATACCGCCTTGGAAAAGTCCCACGCACACGGCGAGCACCCAGAATTGCCATTCCGCTTTGAGGAAGAGGGCGAAAAGCCCTACGGCTACGTAGCCGCAAATGCAAGTGATGATGAGCTGTTTCGCTTTGAACTTTTTCGAAAGCGCGCCGAGCGCGATTGCGCTGGGGAACGCTACGATTTGCGTAACGAGCAGGGCGATAAGAAGCATCGTTGTGCCGAACCCGAGCATATCGCTTCCGTATACGGTTGCCATTTTAATAATCGTGGACGTACCGTTGATATAGAGGAAAAACGCTACGAGGAACAAAAACGCCTTTTTATTTTTCCGTACTTCCTTATAGATTTCCCCAATCCGTTTGAAGGTGCTTCTAATCGGGTGCGGGGGTTTGGGCAGGAAGTTCTTTTGACGGTAGCTTTTGAAAATGGGGAGCGTAAAGCACAGCCACCAAGCCGCCGTAAGCAAGAAAGAAAGGCTCATACGCCACTGCATAGACATAACGCTATTGGGCACGGCGAGCACGAGTACGAGACATACGGCAAAAGGAATACAGCTACCGATATACCCCCACGCAAAACCGTTCGTTGAGACTTTATGTAAACGCTCCTCGTCGGTTACGTCGGAGAGCATAGAATCGTAGAACACGTTGGAAGCGGACAGGCTCGCGTCGGTAAGAATATGTACGGAGGCGAATAGCAGAGCGGGCAGGGCGGGAATCGCTAAGAATGCACAGCTAATAATTCCGACGAGCGCGAAGAGCAGGAAAAACTTTCTCTTTCCGCTAAAATCCGCCATCGTGCCGAAAATCGGGCAGACGAAAAGGGCGATAAGCGCAACGATAGAGGACATAATTCCCCAAATAATCGTCGCGATACCGTTGCCGCTCCCTGCAAGGGAGTTGAAGTAAATGGGGGTAATCGTAGCCGCAAACAGCACCCAAGCGGAGTTCCCCACGTCGTACATCACCCATTTTCTTTCCAAAGAGGTGAGCTTTGTGTTCGCCTTAACAGGCGAAACGGAGTTCGTTTCCATCATTTTTTCTCCTTAGTGTGGTTTATGTGTTATCGTTTGTGCTTGTAGTTTCGTCAAAAAGGACACCGTTGTACGCATAACAGAAAATATCGTCGAGGTTTTGCGCTCCCTCGTTTGCAAAGCGGTTAAGCTCGTTAAAATATCTTTCGATAAGCGCCGCCGCGCGGGGGATTGCGTTTTGCATTTTTTGATAAAGCACGGGACAAAGGTCGATACTTCTTGGGTCGTCCTTTTTATGCAGAAACATATCCCCGAACTTGCGTTCCATACCCGCGATTTTCAAGAAAAAGTGCGCTACGCCGTGAAAAGGGGCGAAAGAAGTCGTGAAAAAACCGTTGATTTTCCGCATCGTCTTTATCGAGGCGCGGATATTGTCTATCGGCACTTCCAAACTTTGCGAAATTGCTTCCGCACAACCGTTTTCCCCGCGGATACAATCTTTGGCAACGTTATATCCCCGAAGTTTTACGCCGTCCTTTCTGCGGACGTATTTGTCCAGTTCCGATTCGATTTTTCCGTGCGTAAGCCCGCCGTCGTCGCGAGAGTCAATCGTAGGGTGGCAGGTTACGTCTAAGGTAAAATGACACAAAAATCCCGCGATATACGCGGCGTGCGCGCCGTTGGCTTTTAAGATTTCCTCTGCGCTGAGCGCGCTATTTTCGTCGGTTTGCGTAGCTTGCGTTTGCGCTTTATCCGTCTGTGCGTTTCCCGCTTGCTCACTTTGCTCAGGTTGCTCACTTTGCTCAGGTTGTTCAGTTTGCGCGGTGTGTGCGGTGTGTGCAGTTTGCAAAAGTATCTGCGCTTGGCGGGTGAAAAAATCACCGCCCGCTCTATCCACGTGCAGGGACATACCTTTCTTTTTAATCGGATTGGATTTTAAGGGTTTATGATAAAAGAGAATATCCGGTCCTTGAAACCCGAGCCGAAACGCTTGGGGATAACGTTCGTAAAGTTTTATAAACGCGGGGGGCAGGGTAGAAACGACTGTCCGTCCGAACGAATCGTGCGTATAAATTGCAGGCATAATAAGCTCCTTTGCTTAGCCTGATAAGACTTATTGCGGTTCAACGCTTGTCAAGCTACTTTAATATTATACCATAATTATACCATATATTTTGAAAAAAAGATAGTGTTCAGGGCAAAAAAATCTTTCTTGAATGAAAGAACGTTAAAAAACAAATACTAAAAAAGCGGGGTTTGTCATTAAAAGATATTACAAAATAACCGCAAAACGGCAAGCGAGGAAAAATACGGTAAAAAGGGGAGGGAGTATGTTGACGAGACAAGAGGGAGAGGTTATGAACGCGGTATATGCGCTTTGCCACGACAAAGGGCTATGTCTCGTTTCGCCGTCGGAACTTTTATCTATGCTTCCCGTCCGCAAAAAATACACGGAAGAAAGTCTTGAAAAAATCCTGTCCGCGCTCGCGCTCGACGATTATTTTGAGCTCCTCTCCTCCGAGCGGAAAGGGGAAAAGACGTACGTGATTTCTCTCCATTCGAGCGGTTACGCATACAAGCGCTGTTCGCAACAGAGAAAGCGGGATTTGGCGCTCCGTATCGGTTGGGCTGTCGCGAGCGCGACGATTGCCTTCCTCGTCGGTTGGATTTTGAAATGGATTTTTTGAAAAGTGCGCGTAGATTGTTTACTTTTTTTTCAAAGCGTGGTATAATGTAAACAAATGTTTATTCACGGCGAAAAAATACGAAAAATAGCTAAACCGCTACCGTAAACGCCGTCGAAAAAACGCCTTAGGGAAAAGAAAAACTACGCGAAAAATCTAAGCGGGAAAACCAAGTGCAAACACGCGGAAAAACGCGGGGAACGCGGGGAAACCAAGAAGGAAAACGAAAGGGAAAATGGAGTTTAAGTTAAGTGCGCCTTACGCCCCTACGGGCGACCAACCGCAGGCGATTGAAAAATTAACGGAAGGGGTGCTCGACGGTATGCGCGCGCAGGTGCTCGTGGGCGTAACGGGGAGTGGAAAGACGTTCACGATGGCGAACGTGATTAAAAACGTCAACCGTCCGACGCTCGTAATAGCGCACAACAAGACGCTTGCGGCGCAGCTTTGCAACGAGTTTCGCGAGTTCTTTCCCGAGAACCGCGTGGAATATTTCGTGTCCTATTACGATTATTACCAACCCGAAAGCTATATCCCTACGACGGATACGTATATCGAAAAAGATTTGAGTATGAACGACGAAATCGACAAGCTCCGTAACAGCGCGACGGGTTCGCTAATGGAGCGTAGGGACGTTATCGTCGTGGCTTCCGTGTCCTGCATTTACGGGCTCGGAGCGCCCGAGGAGTATTTCCGTTTGTCTTTGTCGTTACGCCCTGGAATGGAGTGGGAGCGCAACGATTTAATCCGTAAGCTTATCGAGCTTCAATACGCGCGCAACGACGTGGATTTCAAACGTTCGACGTTCCGCGTGCGCGGCGATGCGTTGGAGATTTTCCCCGCTTCGAACTCGGAAGTGGCGATACGCGTGGAGTTTTTCGGGGACGAAATCGATAAAATCTACGAGGTGGAAGCGCTCACGGGGAATAAGCTCAACGAACTTTCCCACGTGGCGATTTTCCCCGCGAGCCAATACGCCGTAGGAACGGAAAAATTAAGAAACGCCCTTTCAATGATAGAAGAAGACTTGCAAGGGGAAGTGCGCGCCTTTGAGGAAGAGGGGAAGATTTTGGAAGCGCAACGGCTCAAACAGCGCACAGAACACGATTTGGAAATGATGCGGGAAATTGGGTATTGCAGCGGTATTGAAAATTACAGCCGTTATTTCGACGGCAGAAAACCGGGTGAACCGTCCTTTACTTTATTGGATTATTTCCCCACGGGGGAGTTTTTGGTATTCATCGACGAAAGCCATATGACGATTCCGCAGATTCGGGCTATGTATCACGGCGATTTGTCGAGAAAGAGAAATCTCGTCGATTACGGGTTCCGTATGCAGGCGGCGTACGATAACAGACCGCTCACGTTCCCCGAGTTCGACGCGCGGATACCGCAGGTAGTATACGTATCCGCAACCCCCGCTCCGTACGAGTTGGAACAGGCGGGGCAAAAGGTGGAACAGCTCATTCGTCCGACGGGATTGCTCGACCCGAAAATCACGGTAAAACCGACGCGCGGGCAAATCGACGATTTGCTTTCCGAGATTAAAATTACCGTAAACGAGGGGGGCAGGGTCTTGATTACCACGCTCACGAAGAAGATGGCGGAGGAGCTCACCGACTACTTAAAAGAGCACGCTATCAAGGTAAAATATATGCACAGCGACATCGACACGTTGGAGCGTATCGACATTGTCAACGGGCTCAGGCTCGGCGAGTTCGACGTGCTTTGCGGGATAAATCTTTTGCGTGAGGGGTTGGACTTGCCCGAGGTAAAACTCGTCGCCATTCTCGACGCGGACAAAGAGGGCTTTTTACGTAGCGACACCTCGCTCATTCAAACGATAGGCAGAGCCGCCCGTAACAGCGAGGGCAGAGTGATTATGTACGCCGACGTAATGACGGACAGTATGAAGCGCGCGATTGGAGAAACGGAACGCAGAAGAACGGTACAGCAGGCGTATAACGAAGCACACGGCAAGTC
>JAZRBK010000057.1:0-1815 GCA_045635025.1 Candidatus Scatosoma sp. | reverse complement strand
CTAAGACCGCTTGGCCTCCGACTTGGCTTGGACACTCTTTGCAATCCGCTGATAACCGATTTCTTGTCGTTGTATTTGAGCGTTACCACGATTTTGCCGTTGTAACCGTCTTCGACGATTTTAACGTCCTTTACCCAACCTTCGTTGAGAAGGATTTCCGCAATCGCTTTCTTCTCGTTGGAAGCGGGGATTTCCACGCTTTCCTTGTTCGCCGTAATAGCGTTTCTGATTCTTGTGAGCATATCTGCGATAGAATCCGTCATTTTCTTTACCTCCTATTACCAGCTCGATTTCTTAACGCCGGGGATTTCTCCCTTGTACGCAAGCTCACGGAAGCAGATACGGCAAACACCGTACTTTCTCAAAACCGCGTGGGGTCTTCCGCAAATGGTGCATCTCGTATAAGCTCTCGTAGAGAACTTAGGCGTCTTTTGCTGTTTATTAATCATTGACTTCTTTGCCATATTCGTATCTCCTTACTTCTTGAAAGGCATACCGAGCGCTCTCAAAAGCTCTCTTGCCTCTTCGTCCGTCTTCGCGGTGGTAACGATTGCCACGTCCATACCTCTAATCTTTTCTACTTGATCGTAGGTGATTTCGGGGAAAATCAATTGTTCTTTTAAGCCCACCGAGTAGTTGCCGCGTCCGTCGAAGGCCTTATCCGAAACACCGCGGAAGTCGCGGAGTCTGGGAAGCGGGATGGATACGAACTTGTCATAGAAGTTATACATTCTCTCGCCGCGAAGGGTAACTTTAATACCAACGTTTTGGCCTTCTCTTACCTTGAAGTTCGCAACGGATTTCTTTGCTTTCGTCAAAATCGGTTGTTGACCGGAAATGAGCTTAATTTCGTTTTCCGTCATTTGAATGGATTTTGCGTTGTCCTTAATATCGCCAAGACCCGTGTTGATAACAATTTTCATGAGCTTAGGGCATTGCATTACGGACTTGTAGCCGAATTTCTTCATAAGGAAAGGTACGACTTCTTTCTCATACTTTTCTTTTACTCTGTTTTTATAAACTTTTTCTGCCATCTTACCTTACCTCGTTAATTGTTTTCCGGCGTTTCAGCGGTTTCCGCGGGTTTCGCCGCACGCTTTCTCGTTCTCTTCTTGGGAGCTTCTTCCGCCGCCGCAGCTGCTTTCGCCGCCGCTTTCTTGGAGTACGCTTTATCGAGAACTGCGCCGCAAGCACATACTCTTACCTTCTTACCGTCAACGACTGCGTGTTTTACTCTGACTGCTTTACCGCAAGCAGGGCAAACCACTTTTACGTTGGACGCGTCGATAGGACCGGGTACTTCTACGATTTTGCTGGTTTCGTTCGCCTTTCTTGCCTTTTCGTGCTTCTTTTGAATGCGAACGCCTTCTACTACGACTGTATTTGCCTTAGGAGACGTGGCAAGGACTTTTCCCTGTACGCCTTTGTCTTTACCGGCAATTACAAGTACGTTATCATTTACTTTTACGTTCATTGTTTTAGTCCTCCTGACAAATTACAGAACTTCGGGAGCAAGGGAGATAATCTTCATATAGTCTTTATCTCTCAATTCTCTCGCAATCGGCCCAAAGATACGCGTACCCTTGGGTTGCTTTTGGTTGTCGATGATTACAGCAGCGTTTTCGTCGAATTTAACGAACGTACCGTCTGCTCTTCTAATGCCACTTGCGGTTCTTACGATTACAGCTTTTACAAGGTCGCCTTTCTTAACTGCGCCACCGGGAGTAGCCGTCTTTACGGATGCTACGATAACGTCGCCGATGTTACCCGTCTTACGGAAGGAGCCGCCTAAAACTCTAATACACATCAACTCTT
>JAZRBK010000056.1:0-4924 GCA_045635025.1 Candidatus Scatosoma sp. | reverse complement strand
GGAAAAGCACAAACAAGACGGTTATTCTTGGTGGAAAGAGCGTATCCGTTATAATTTTTCCTTGTTCGACATCGTGCGGATAGACCATTTCCGCGCGTTCGACAGATATTATGCAATCCCCGCTAACGCGGAAACGGCGAAAGAGGGGGAATGGGCGGACGGCCCGAAGATGGAACTGTTTTCGGATATGCGCTCGTGTGCGATTATAGCCGAAGACTTGGGGATTATCGACGACGGAGTTCGAAAGCTGTTAAAGGATACGGGTTACGCGGGAATGAAAGTGTTCGAATTCGCTTTCGATAATAACCCCGACAACGAATACCTGCCCCGCTTGTATGGGGAAAATTGTGTGGCGTATACGGGTACGCACGACAACGAACCTTTGCGCGCGTTTCTTGAAAGTATGGACGGCGATACCCGCAAAGCGTTTACGTTAGCGCTCGAAAGAGAGTGTTTGGAGGCGGACGTAGCGTATATTCGCGAAAGTATCGAGGACGAGTGTCAAAGTATTATTCGGCTCTTGTTTTCCTCCAAGGCGAATATCGTCGTAATCCCTATGCACGACGTACTTTGTATGGGCGGGGAAGCGCGCTTGAACGCACCCGCTACCGTTTCGAGTTTGAATTGGACGTTCCGTTTTACGGAATGTGATTTGAAAAACAGAAAAGCGGCTTGGCTGAAAGAAATGACGGACGAATACCGCAGATAAGCCTGAGCATTTGCGGCGTGTTGCGGAATGGCGGATTGACGGGGCTATGGAAGGACGGATTGACGGGCTACGGAAAAAACAGGAAAAAAGAAAAGGGATTTTATCACTTCTCCAAAATTGGAGAGGTGATTTTCTTTGTATGGGGAATAAAAAGGCGGGAAGAAAGAAACACTAAGTAAAAAGCCCGTCGAGCGTGGACGGGGAAGGAGAAATGATTATGAAAAAGACGGCAAAAGCTTTATGCGGCGCGTTGGCACTTTGCACCGCGCTCGGCGTAGCGGGGTGTATGAAAAAAGAGGACGGAAGTATCCGCTTAACGGTATGGGTATCCGAGGCGGACCGCCCGTTTGCCCGCGAGGTTGCGGATGCGTTCCAAAAAGCGCACCCCGATAAAAAATACGATATCGTTATTGATATTCAAGGCGAAAACGACGTTTCTACGCGCGTTTTGAATGATGTGGAAAACGCTGCGGACGTGTATTCCTTTATCAACGACCAAACCTCTAAACTTATCAACGGGGACGCGCTCGCGCAGATTGCGGGGGAGCGCTTGGAACGGGTGAAAAAGGCGAATAGCGAGGGTTCTATGGATTCGGCGACAATTTCCGTAGGGGGAAAGACGGGGGTGTACGGTATGCCGTATACCGACAATACGTTCTTCTTGTATTATAATAAGTCGGCGCTCACGGCGACGGACGTCGCGAGCATTGACGGGATTTTGAGTAAGTGTAGCGCTAGCAAAAAATTCGCGTATCCGATGAAAGACGGTTGGTATTCTTCGGCGTTTTATTTTGGGAAAGGGCTCGGCTTTGAGGTAACGTACGATACCAATCTTGCTGAAACGAATATTACCTGCGATTTCGATAACGAAACGGGCGTAGCCGTTACGAACGCGATGTGGGAGCTCGTCAAAGACCCGCGCGTGAAAGGGGACGCGGACGATTCCAAGATAACGGCGGGCTTCCAAGACGGCTCGATTATAGCGGCGGCTACGGGGATTTGGAACAGAAAAGCTATCGAGTCGGCGCTCGGGGATAATTTTGCGGCAGCAAAACTGCCTACGTATACCTTTAACAAGGGCACGGCAGGCGAGGAACAAGTACAGCTCGTTTCCTTTGCGGGGTATAAGCTGATGGGCGTGAACAACTATTCCAAGCACAAGACAGACGCTATGGATTTTGCGGAGTTTTACACGAACAAAGAAAACCAAATCAAGCATTTCGAAGCGCGGGGCTTCGTGCCGACGGACGAGAGTGCTCGCCAAGACGAACGGATACAGTCGGACGTTTGCGCGAAAGCGATAACCGCACAGCTTGCGCATACGAAAACGCAAAAGGACGTTCCCTCGACACTTTGGGTGCCGCTCGAAGGGTTAGGCTCGGCAATGCTTACGGGCGCGCAGACGGGCAATTTTAACTTAGCGACACAACTCAAAGCTTGTGTAGACGCTATTAAGAAGAGTTCGGCGGCGCAAGCGCAAGACGCAGAACAGAAAAGTATGCAACCGCAAGAGAAACCGTCGAAAGGGATACAACCGCAAAACGCGCAATAACTGAGAATGAATGAATAAAAACAAAGCAAAGGAGAGTCGTATATGCAAGAGAAAATAAAGAAAAAACCGTTAAAAAGGAACGCGATAAAGGATTTATTTTTCGCATTCAAAGACGGCTCGAACGCAACGCGGCTCTCTTTCTTTTTTATGGGTTGCGGACAGATAGCGCGAGGGCAAATCGTCAAGGGTTTGGCGTATTTGCTCGTACAGCTTGCCTTTTGGCTGTTTTTAATTTTCTTCGGCGGGCGGTATATTATTCATCTTTTTTCAGGGGATTTAGGAACGCGCCTTTCGGGCGAGGTTTGGAACGAGGACTTGCAAATCTTTGAAAAGGTACGCGGGGATAACAGCTTTTTGATTTTACTGTACGGCGTAGTTTCCCTCGTGCTCGTCGGTTTGTTTTTGGTTGTTTGGGCAATGAACGTAAAGGGCAGTTACGAAAACGACAAACGGCTCGAACGCGGTAGCCCGCTACTTGGGATTAAAGAGGATATCCGTATTCTTCTCAACGAACGGTTTTACGTACCGCTTTTAATTTTGCCGTTTATCGGGCTCTTGGTTTTTACGGTAATGCCGCTCGTATTTATGGTGCTCATTGCCTTTACCAATTACGACTACGCGCACACGCCCCCGGGGAAACTGTTCGATTGGGTGGGATTTCGTAATTTCAAAATGCTCTTTTCCCTTTCGGGCGAGGGTTCGGGGTTTGCGCTCGTGTTTTTGCGCGTTTTGCTTTGGACGTTTGTTTGGGCGTTCTTTGCGACCTTTACCAACTACTTTTTAGGGCTCGTGATTGCGCTTATGATAAACAAAAAGGGGATAAAACTCAAAGTCCTTTGGCGAACGCTGTTCGTGGTGGCAATAGCCGTTCCCCAATTCGTAACCCTGCTCTTAATGCAAAAAATCCTTGACGGGGACGGGATTTTGAACAAACTGCTCGGCACGAATATTTTTTGGCTGGCAGACCAACGGTATTTTTCGCTCCTGCCAAGAGTAATGATTATTCTCGTCAATATCTGGATAGGCGTACCGTATACGCTTTTGATGTGTTCGGGGATTTTAATGAACATTCCTGTTGATTATTACGAGGCGGCAAGGATTGACGGCGCGTCGCCTACTAAGATTTTCTTCCACGTAACCCTGCCGTATATGCTCCACGTAACGACGCCCTATCTCATTACCCAATTCGTGGGCAATATCAATAATTTTAACGTTATTTGGCTACTGACGGGCGGCGGACCTGTGGATAATCTCTATTACGGGAGCGGTTCGCAGGCGCAATCTACCGACTTGCTCGTAACGTGGCTGTATCGACTCACGATTGACAGAAATCCGCAGTACAACGTAGCGTCGGTTATCGGTATCGTAATTTTCGTAATTTGCGCGGTGCTTTCGCTCATCACGTATAACAGGACGTCTGCGGCGAAAAACGAGGAGGTGTTCCAATGAGCAAAAACGTGGGAATTAAAATGCGCAGAACGCTGTCAAACGGACTCGTTTACACCGTGCTCGCGGTGCTCGGCGTTTTGTGGGTGTTGCCGATTTTCTATCTTATCTACACCGCTTTCCGCGTAACCCCGAATACGGGGATAATCAATACGCTTTTTCCGTCCGATTTGCGGCTCGGGTTTGGGAACTTTACCCGCCTTTTTGGGGATACGTCGTTTATGCGTTGGCTTTGGAATACGATACTCGTAGCGGTATGTTCGTGCGCGCTTTCCACGCTATTTATCTTAATGGTGAGTTACGCGCTCTCGCGGCTTCGGTTTAAGTTCCGCCGCCCGATTATGAACGTACTTTTGGTACTTGGAATGTTCCCTGGGTTTATGAGTATGATAGCGGTGTATTTTATTCTCAAAGCGATGGGACTTACGAATTCCCTGCTTGCCTTGATTTTGGTGTATTCGGGTAGCGCGGCGCTTTCGTATTATATCTGTAAAGGTTTTTTCGACACCGTACCAAGAGCAATGGAGGAGGCGGCGATTTTAGACGGAGCAAGCCAACCGATAGTCTTTTGGAAGATTATTTTACCGCTCGCAAAACCGATAATCGTGTACACGGTATTGACGTCGTTCATATCGCCTTGGTGCGATTTCATATTCGTCAATACGATTATAAGCGACCGTAATTTATACACCGTTTCGCTTGGACTTTATAAAATGATAAACGCGGAAAAGAACAGTTTCAACGACAATTTCACCGTCTTTTGCGCGGGCGCGTTCGTCGTCGGCGGTATCATCGTAACCTTGTTTATGAGTATGCAACGTTATTACGTCGAGGGCGTAACGAGCGGTGCGGTAAAAGGTTAAGCCTTTTTAGGTGTGAGAGTAACTTATCTGCGCGGAGCGCAAACTTTGCCGAGCGGCAAAGGCGCGGAATAGATGAAAAAGATAAGCACGGACAACTTGTCCGTGCTTATTCTAATTCTTGTTCTAAACTTTGAAAGGGGGCTACGGCGAAAAACTCGCTCAGCGAAATGCCCAATCCGTCGCATAAAAGCTTAATCGTAACGATACCTGGATTTTTGCTTTTCCCGTAAAGTACGTTTTTTATGGTGGACGGGGCAACGCCACTTTCCATTGCCAATTTATGAATGGGCATTTTCCGTTCTTCCAACAAGCTCAATAGCCTGTTTTTTACGTTTTCGTAAGTGTTCAAGTCGG
>JAZRBK010000055.1:0-2287 GCA_045635025.1 Candidatus Scatosoma sp. | reverse complement strand
CGATCCGACTTCATTATATTTTCTCCTTATATTAAATATTTTTTTTAACCTTTTAAACCGCCTACATTAATGCTAGTCATCATCTTATCACTGAAAATAGCGAAGATAAGCAAAACAGGCAATAAACACATAAATAACCCTGCGAACAATACGGGATAGTTACCGTTGCGCTCAACGATGGTTTGGTATCTAAACAAGCCCGTTGCCAGGGTAGGCATTTCAGGCAAGTAGAGAAGCGGACTCATGTAGTCGTTCCACTTACCAATGAACAACAATAACCCGAGCGTCAACGCCAAAGGACTTGCCTGCTGACGCATGATTTTGAAATAAATTTGATAGAAGTTCGCACCGTCGATCTTCGCCGCTTCCATATAGCTGTTCGAGATGTTTGAATAGTAGGAATGGAAGAGCATCAAATTCATCCCATATACCGACGTTGCCGTCAATAGAATAGCGTACGAGTTCGCTAAATTCAACGCATAGTACAATCGATACGTGGATACGAAGGACGCACCGACAGGTACACTCATAATAAACAAGCACAAGCCGTAAAGTAAATTTCTGCCTTTGAACTTGTATTTATTAAGTACGTACGC
The DNA here is from genome assembly GCA_045635025.1 of Candidatus Scatosoma sp. GTDB lineage: Bacteria > Bacillota > Clostridia > Christensenellales > Borkfalkiaceae > Scatosoma. Next base: position 1,691 of record JAZRBK010000055.1, on the reverse strand, counting down.
GTACGCGGAAATAAATTCCATGTTAATCCACGCGCTACCAAGCGAAAACCAAACGCTGTTCCACGCCATTTGCAAGAAAGACATATCACCGTTTTCGATGGTTTCAAGCGCCTTCGGATAGTTTTCAAATATCCATTTCGTAGGCAGACCGAATCGGTTGTCGTAGTATTCGTCAATCGTTTTGAAACTCGAGCCAAAGCCCCATACTACGGGATAGATAAGCATGAATGCGTAAATGGAAAAGAAAAGGAAGACGAACACGAATAATACCATTTCCGGTGCGGTTCTTTTCATTCCGTTTGCATTCTTTGTGAATGAATTAGCCACTTACTTACCCCCCCTTAATATTCAACTGTTTCAATCTTGTTGACGAAACGATTGATAATCAACGCCACAGGCAACACGATTGCGCCCTTAATCAAGCCTACTGCGCCCGAAATACCCTGATCGTTCAGCGTACCCGATACGGTGTACTTATACAAATAGAAGCCGATGTCGTACGTTCCGTATGCGCCACCTGTCAAAAGCAACGCCGCGCCACCTGCATCCAAGATACCCGTAACACTCAAAAGCGCCATCGTTGCGTAGAACGGCAAAATGAGCGGAACGGCGATATACCAAAATTCGCCAAGGTCCGTCAATCCGTCGATACGCCCTGCTTCCATAATTTCCTCAGGCAGACGAGCATACGCCGAAAGCCAGTACAGCAGGAAGCCTGTCAAGCCCGTATAGACGTTATAGAATATCATCGTGGGGAAGGCGTACTCCGAGTTCGCAAGGAACAATATTCCCTCCTTCCCAAACACCGTTTCCCAAATATACGGAATTTGACCGCCAGGCCCAAAGATATACTTGAAGAAAGATGCGATGATTACGCTTGAAATGATGGACGGGAAGAAGAATACCAGTCTAAAGAACTTATAGAAAAGTATCTTCTTGTAAAGGAAGAACGCCATCAAGAAGCAAGCAGGCATCAGGAAGAAGAACCCTACCGACCAGTACGTGAGTGTGTTCGTCAGAGCCTGAGCGAGGATATTGTCAGGCTCTTTGAACGTATCAAAAATTGCTTTAAAGTTACTAAAGTCGTACGTAATCGACCCATCGTCAAAGCGATGCTCGAAGGCGATGGGAACCGATTGAATCGTACCGTACACCCAAAAGATGCAAAGGTTGATAAGCGGTATGATCAAAATCGACCATATACAAAGCAACTCCTTCGTCCTTTGCGCCTTTTTAATTTTTAAACTTTCGTTGCGATTGATCATATGATATCACCTATTGTCCATTTTTCGTTGTACCAGTCGCCAGAGTTCTTATTTGGAGATTTTGTGAAGTTGGTTACTTCGATAAGCTCGTGGCTTGTGTTAAAGATTTTTGTAATACCGTAGTATTTGAGATCGTTATACAACGCTTCGTTTCTTGCAACCAATTCCGCTTTTTCCTCTGCAGTGCCGTACTTATAACGGTTATCCATCGTGTTGTAAAGCTCGATGTACGTCCAGTGCATCATTGATTTTCTAACGTGGTCATACTCCTCGCCTTCTACACTTGCAAGCGCCTTATTCCACAACACGTTGATTTGATTGATATAGGTCATATCATAGGTGTTCGTAGAGCTATCCCAAGCAAAGTCGAAGTTGTTTTCAACCGTATAATATTTTTCCGTATAGTGTCCGTTCTTAGCGATATTC
>JAZRBK010000054.1:0-2673 GCA_045635025.1 Candidatus Scatosoma sp. | reverse complement strand
GAGCGCGGAGAAATCTCGGCGGGTGAAATAGGGGAAACGTGCGACGTTTTGAAATATTCGGACAAGGCGACGGCGTTTGAAGCGGGAATACGTGCTATGCGCCCCGACGTTATTATTACGGACGAGTTATCCGCGGAGGATTGTAAAGCGTTATCCAAAGCGATTTCGGCGGGGGTAGCCGTCGTTGCCTCGGCGCATTTTTGGTCGATGGATAGCATAAAAGCCCCGTTTTTGGGATTATTCGAGCGTTACGCGCTCTTAAACGAGCATAAAATCGGGGAAATTAAAGGTATATATGACGAAAACGGAATACGGACATGATGATTAAGTTTTTTCTGGGCGTTGCCATCGTGGGCTTTTGTGCATTTTGCGGATATCTTTTTGCAAAAAAATACCGCCAGCGCAAGCTCTTTTTCTCGCAGCTTGCTGCTTTTAACGAACGGTTTATAAACGAGATTTCTTATTATCGCCGCCCACTCGTTCAATTTGCTTCCGCCTATGCGTACAAGGGCGAATTCTCTTGGCTTTTGGAGTATTTTTTTAAGGACGTAGACAACGCTCCGCGCCGTCTCGACGAATGCTTACAAGACGGAGCGTATTCCTTTTTGAAGAAAGAAGAGAAAGGGTTTATAAAAGATTATTTTTTAAGCCTTGGCAGAGGGGATAGCGCTTCGCAAAAAACGCATTTTTCCTCTCTGCAATCCTCCTTGCAAAAACAAAGCGAAGAGGCGGAAACGACTTGTAAAAAATATGCAGATTTATACGTAAAACTTGGATTTTTATTTGGTCTTTTAGTGTTGATTTTAATCCTATAAAACTTCCGTAACAGACATTAAAGAGAAATGGAGAGAGAAATATGGACATAGGAATACTTTTCAAAATCGCGGCGATTGGGATTATTATAACCGTCATTTGCCAAATCTTAAAAAAATCGGACAGAGACGATATTGCAACGCTCGTTTCTATCGTAGGGCTCGTTATCGTAATGACAATCGTGGTGAGTATGGTGGGAGATTTATTTGAGGAAATCCGTTCGATTTTCGGGTTATTATAGCAGATTATACGAAAGATACGGAAGTACTTTTACAATAGCAACTTACCAAAACCCAGAAAGGAGAATAAAAGTATGGACATAGTCAAAATCGTGGGAGTAGGGCTCGTAACGGCAATCGCCTCTTCATTGTTAAAAAGCACGAAACCCGAGCTTTCCTTTGCCATAACGGTAACGGGCGTTATCGTGATATTGCTCTTTATCGTGGACGCGTTGCAAGGAACTTTAACGGTTTTTACGACGATAGCGAACGTTACGGGCGTAGAAAACGGTATCTTAAAAATCCTTCTGAAAATCGTCGGCGTTGGGTACGTTAGCGAGTTTGGGGCAGGGATATTGAACGACTTCGGTAGCCACGCCGTAGCGGACAAGGTAGTGCTCGGCGGAAAGATAACTATCGTGGCGTTGTCCTTGCCGATTTTGCAAAGTTTATTACGGCTCGTCGGCGGATTTTTGGAATTGGTATAAAACATCGGTATAAAAACTATGAACGAAAATTACAAACGCAATACAAGAAAAAATCGCCGTCGGTTTTTATGGGTGATTTTTATAAGTTTATTCATTATATTTCCATTCTTTTTTTCGGGTGTTTCCGCGTTAGCACAAGGGGAGGACGAGGCGGAAAATCAGTTAAACGAGAGCATAACCGAGCTTATCAACGAGCTGGATTTGGAAGCACTTGAAGACTATTTGAAAACGTTAGAGGGCTTTTCGGAAAGCAGCGTAACCGAACGGCTTATCGCGTATATCCAAGGGGAAGAGTTTGATTACGCAGGATTTGGAGAACGGATTTTAGACGTATTATTTCAAAACGTTGCCAAAATACTGCCTGCGTTCGCTTGCATTGCGGCGATTGCGTTGCTTTCGGGGGTTATTTCTTCGCTCAGAAGCGGCAGTATGGGGAAAACTTCCGTCGATATGATATATTTGGTCAGCTACGGAGCGGCACTAATACCGCTCGTCGGAGTGTTAATCGAATGTTTTCAAACGGCGACGGAGAGTATCTCGCAAATGCAAACGCAAATGAACCTCGTTTTTCCGATTATGCTAACGCTTATGGCAACGAGCGGCAGCACCGCGACGGTAGCGGTATGCCGTCCTGCCGTGGGATTTTTTTCTGGGGCTATCGTATCGGTAATTTCATCCGTTGTGTTTCCGTTGACGATTACGATTATCGCCTTTTCCATAGCGGGAAATCTGACGAGTGAACTCAAAATCAGTAAGTTTAGCGCGTTTTTTAAGAGCATAAACAAATGGATAATCGGCGTATGTATCTCCGTTTTCGGAATATTTTTCACTCTGCAAGGGCTAACTGCCGCCGCACACGACGGTATTATGCGTAGAGCGACGAAATACGCAATAGGGAACGGTATTCCCATTGTAGGGGGATTTTTGTCGGGCGGTTTCGATTTGGCAATCGCGGGCAGCGTTTTGATAAAAAACTCGTTGGGAAGTATGAGTATTTTTATGCTCGTTTCCATCTTATTCGAACCGCTCGTATTGCTTATAAGCGTTAATTTACTCTTGCGCTTTACCGCCGCCGTTACGCAACCGTTTGGGGATAGCCGTATTTCCGATTTTTTAGGGGAAACGGCAGGGAACTTACAATATTGTACGGCAGG
>JAZRBK010000053.1:0-1342 GCA_045635025.1 Candidatus Scatosoma sp. | reverse complement strand
GAATGTCTTGCCGACGACCCCCGCCCCTCTTATCAGGACGACGGGCGCAGTTACGGAATGGCGTTCGACGAGTTTGATTTGCATTTTACCGTATCGGGCGGCGTTTTGTCCGTGCAAAGCGTAGAAAGAAAAAAGTAATTGCTACGTATTGATAATTTTAACACGAACACGGCTTGTTTTTCTAGCTCGTGTTTTTATTTTTACCGTGCTGATAAAAACAGTCTAACTCCTACATAAAAGGTAGATGTTGAAAAGGGTTGCACATTTGCACCCTTTTCTCTTGACAAAAAGCGGTAATGAAAAACTTACCGCTATCACTTTCTTGATATTTTCTTTTTTTATTTATGAGGCTTGATTATTTTTTAACCAAGGCAGCCTCTATCTTTTTGCCCCTTTATGAAAAACCGCGAGTGTCCCCGCCCCAGAATGTGAACCGATTACCGTACCGACGTAATGGACGGTTATCGGCGAGCGGGGAAAGCTTTGTTTTAGAAGCGTTTCCACAAAGCGAACGTCCTCTTCGCAATCGCCGTGACTGATAAAAATAGGTTCTCCCGCTTCCATCTCCGCACTCTTTACGACGTTATCCACGAGGGTTTTGAGCGCTTTTTTTCTGCCGATAACCTTACTTAGAGCGACGAGTTTTCCGTTATCGTCCACGTGCATAATCGGTTTAATTTTCAAAATCGAACCGACGATTGCGCTCGTCGCGTTTATTCTCCCACCGCGTTTTAAGTGGAAGAGGTTATCCACGGTAAAATGGTGGCAGATTTTCTTTTTCAACTGTTCGGCGAAGTCCGCCGTTTCCTCTATCTCCGCACCCGTATCCGCCTTTTTGATAACGTAATCGAGCAACAATCCCTCGCCCATCGAAGCGCACAGGCTATCCACTACGAAGATTTTGCGCTTTGGGTATTTCTTTTGGAGCTGTTTCTTTGCGAGCGCAAAACTCTCCGCCGTGCCCGAAAGCCCAGACGAAAACGCCACCACGAGCAAATCTCTGCCCGCTTGCAAGCTCTTTTCCATATACGCTCGCGCCGTTTCGCACGTGATTTGATAGGTAGTCGGCATTGCACCGTCGCGGAGCTTTTGATAAAAGGTTTTTTCCTCCATCTGCTCGCCGTTTTCGCCCTCGTACTCCGTTCCGTCCAGGGTGAATCCGAGCCGTACGCACGTTACGCCATTCTCCTCTAAATAACTTTTCGGCATATCGCAACCGCTATCGGTAAGAATATCAAACTTTCTTTTCATTCTTCCCTCCTTGTGTTTTTATGTAAACTTCGCCTTGGTATTTTACTTTAATACGTTGAACTTCTTGATTCGCTCCGCCTCAAACTCCATG
>JAZRBK010000052.1:0-20204 GCA_045635025.1 Candidatus Scatosoma sp. | reverse complement strand
TGATTTCACCAATATCGTTCCTACCAGAGTAACCATGTTGTCTAACCTTTGATTTTAGTTCCTGAAGAATCAATCGTTCATCTTGAACAATCTCGCAATAAGAAGTATTTCGTCTACAATTTTTATACTTAAAAAGATAATTATGTTTTCTAAGTTCTTGCAAAATTATTTTTAACTCTTTTTGCTAAGCCGACAAATCTTCACAATTATTAAAGTATATTTTCGCTTTCCCAGCCTTTTGCCATTGTTCTTCTCCTTTATTAACTAATAGAAAATTCTTTTAGTTTCTTTTCTGCTCTATCATGATATTTTAACCAATCCCAAATATTGATACATTTTTTGTATTGAGAACGCTCAAATATCGCCAATTCTGAATTGTCTAGTAGTCCAGGATTATCCTTTTCAGCTTTTACAAGGAACTGATAAAGGTCTTCGATATCAATTTTATCTTGCTCTATAAACGGAATAATTTTTAAAGTCTTGTACAATCCATTATCTACATAATATTGTATAATCGACTCCACTTTTTCATAACCATTCCTTTCTATCGCATCTCTTTCAGTTTGCGAAAAATAATCCGAAAGATTTTTTTTGTAATATCGCAAAACCCGTTCGTTAATGCTCTTGGGCGTATTGCATTGTGATATTAACTTACATACAGCAATATTCCCCCTGCCTGCAGGCAAACGAGGAATCCCTTCCTCTAACAACTTACTTGCCATCCAAGGCTTTTCGGCAAGGCCCAAAAGGTAATAGAAATATTCAGAAGATCTAATCCCTCGATAACCCACCTCTCCATATTCACTATATACTCCTACTCCAACAACAAACTCAATATCATTATTGTCATCTTCAATATCTGTTGCCACATGTAAATTATCGGTAGGCTTATTTTCTTTAATTAATTCATAAAGTTGACTTTTAATTTTTCTTAATACTTTAATATCATACTTTACCTTATTATCCAATATAGCCTCGTACAAATCCGAATAATTAGTCAAAACAATATTGTGCATGCTGATAGTTTTGCCATTATTAGAATCAATTTTTCTTTCACTAATGCAGTCTGATTTTTCACCCGGCTTATTATTCCATTCAATAAAAATCAAACGCTCTTTCAATTTTTCTAACTGCTCATTTTCTAAACAAGCGGAAATAGATTCCAAAATGGTTTTAATGTCCGAATCGTTAATTCCATACCCCAAGAAAATAATTGGGCGTTCTAAAAACATAGTCAGTATTTTCGCGCTCAAATATGCACTTTTTTGCGCCATTTTATTGTAATCATCAGCATTAATCACAATCGATTCAGGTTTAGTGCAACACCCATGAATCTTATACAATTCGCCAACTTCGTAAGTCGTTGAAAATAGCAAATCATCCTGTCCTATGTATTTTTTAAATCTATCTTCACCAAAACAATTTTCTAAAAAACAATCATAATTTGTGGTAATAATGCAGCTAACATTTTTATCTCCGATTTTTTTCAATTTCTCTATTTCAGCCGCATATTCTTCCTTTGTTTGAGTACTTTCCTCAAAAAAGTATTCAGCCATGCAAATTTTTAAAGGAGAAATTTTTGCTTCCATTTCGGACTTGTGCTTTTCTCTGCTATCCGCGTATTTATCCAATGTATACCAAGCCTCGTTAAAATCCGCCTCAATAAAATCAGCTGCTGTAGGCAATCTTAAATCAGGTCTAGTACGACATTCACGTGTCGCTTTATCATTGTAATACTCAAAAGGCTTATTTTCACAATATTTTTTTAATAATCCTTCCCAATCAGGTAAATTTAAATATCTTCTTGTTAATCCCGAGCCAATAAATAATACAGGCAAAGCATTGGTCTTTTCAAGAATTTTAGCAATTTCTTTTTTCATTACAATCTCCTTATTACACTAATCTAATTTTACTGGTTAAAAGTTGTTGCACCATAACAATCTTTTTATTTATACAAGTTTTAATCTATAAATAACTTGTAGTTTTGCTGTTTGCTCAATATTTCCAAAGTTTTTCTCATTTAATTTTATCCTTTTTAAAATCTCCTCATCTACTGGATAGAAATTGTATTTAGGATTTTCCACCGAAGTTATCCATTTTATATCGTTATGTTCTCGCTTTATTTCCCGTACTTCTCAAACAATTCTTTTGCGCGTTCAAACGTAAATATCCATTCGTCTGGAATTTTGTCTATAGTTCCAACCCCACGAGCTCGACTTCCCCATGTATGATTTTCATATAAGATTGTTTCACCATGACCATTTGCAGAATTATTAAGTCTATCAGCAATTTCTTTTGGCGTTGCTAAATACATTCTTGGCATCTCATTTTGTGCTACGTTTTTAAACTGAACCAAACAAAAAATTGTCTTTATACTATGATTTTCAAGCCATTTCTGTGTGGCTTCATGGTATGTACTCCCTTTTTTATATTTTTGAGTCAATCCCCAACCGCCATCCTTGCTTCCTTTTACGGAAATCTTTAACATAAGTTCTTTATTTTCTCTTGATGATACAATCAAATCATATTCAGGTTGGTCTGCACCATACTGAACTGAAACATCATAACCATATCTTGCAAATTGTGCTGCCACGAATGCTTCTGCCGAAACACCTACATGCCAAGAAGTAAATGTATTCATTCTTAATCTCCTTATCATATCTTTAGTACATGTATATTAAACAATTAGCAACTGATGATGTTGCCCCTACCCAAAACTGTTGTTCTGTGATATCTCCGTTTTTATACGCTTTAACCTTTTCGTTATAACGATTTATAATAACTCGTTGGGCTTCTTCGCCATAAATATACTCATCTACTTGTTCGGAGATTAAATTCTTCCAACCATCTATACAATATGATTTTACTATATTCGTAAACTCTTCTAATGTTGGCATAATTTATCTCTTATCTTTTTTAATATTTCTTCATCTGCTGGGCAGAAATCGTAGTTTAGAATTTCTGCTGGCGTTATCCATTTTATATCGTTATGCTCTAGTTTTTGTGGAATTCCTTCGGCTATCGTTGCATTATAGAGCGTTAAATGCACAGTAATATCGGGATATTCGTGGACAACTTCCATAAAAATGTCCCCGACGTTTAGCGTAATATTTAGTTCTTCTTTGCATTCACGGATTAAGGCTTGTTCTTTTGTTTCGCCTTTCTCAACCTTTCCCCCAACAAACTCCCATAAAAGAGCTCTTGCTTTATTTGCAGGTCTTTGGCAAATCAAAAACTTATCCTTATCCCATATAAGTGCCGCAACAACTTCTACCATAACACTCACCTACTTCTATTATAACATAACCAGATTTAAAATCTATTCCGCAATAATCATAATATTTTTCCGCAGTTGTCGAATTTGCCCACTAAAAATATCATTTTACTTTATTCTTGCGTAATATTCGCCCAACTTTTTATCGCAAACAGAAAGTATATGCTCTTTCTCTTCCTCCGAAAGTTTCTTCCAAACGGTTGAATCTACTTCCACGATTCCAAGCGTTTTTGTATGGCGCATCATATTCATATCTTCAAAACGCTTAAATGGATTAGAAAGAATATTGCGTTCCGCTTCTTTATCGGTATATCCACCTTTTGCGAAGATGCTATTTTGTTTCTCAACCTTCAATCCTTTGTTTCGCCTGTCTTCGTAATACATCTTAAAATAAGCAACGATATCTTCAATCTTCACTCTGCCTTGCTTGTCGGCGTATTGCAATACCGCTTTGAGTAATACAGGCTTATATGAATAACTCATATCCATTTGCTCGACCATTTCCATAAATAAAGCCTTGCGGTTATTATCGTCTATGAGTTTCCATCCAAACTCTTGCGCATAACGTTCCAAAGTTTCTTCTTTGAAATACTTAAATACCCTATGTTCGCTCATAGGTATCACTAAATCAGGAATCAATTTCCCTTCACGCACATATCTCTCTATCGTTTCAGACTGAACGTCCACACGGCGAATAAATTCCATTTGACTTATCATACCCGCCGCCTCTTCTTGCCAATTAAAGATATCAACTGCTTCGTAATCTGTAGCGTCAACAGGATAATCAATAACAGCGTCAGGGCGTTCACCTTTCGCATAAAGCTCTATTTCTGCTTCCCGTTGTCCTTTCTTTCCTAAAACAGTTCCACCTGCGTGATAATCTTTAAGCTTAAACAAACGGTGCATAGAATACGGCGCGTTATATTGACTTGCGTTGTCCACAAAATCAAATACCATTAAAAATTCTTTCCCTTCGCTAAGACGCATACCACGTCCTAATTGTTGCGTATATAAAACTTTTGACATGGTGGGACGAGCCATAAACAATACTTCCGTTTGTGGACAATCCCAGCCTTCGTTCAACAAATCACACGCGCACAAAACTTTTAACTCGCCACTTGCAAATTTTGCAATTTGCTCGTTTCTTTCGGATGTTTTCATACTACCCGAAACCGCCATAGCCGAAACGCCTTGTGTCTTGAAAAGTTCTGCTATCTGTTCCGCGTGTTTTACCGAAGCGCAGAACACTACCGTTCGTTTGTCTTTAACGTAATTAAGCCAAGTATCAACAATGAGTTTATTCCTTTCCGTTACGCAAATTTTAACGTCTAAATCCCGAATATTATATTGCACGCTGTTAAAACGAACTTTCGTCATATCAATATTCGTATGGATTCTGATACAACGAACATTGGTAAGCGCGCCCATTTCAACTGCCGTTTGAATATCTAATTTATGCGCTGTATTTTTGAAAATTTCAAGAATATTCGTGTCGTCTGCTCGTTCGGGCGTAGCCGTTAAACCCAATATAAATTTCGGCTTAAAATACGCCAAAACTTTTTGATAGGTATCGGCTGTGGCGTGATGCGCTTCGTCAATGATTATGTAGTCGAAATCGTCGTCTTTGAAAGAATCTAAATTAAGTGCAACACTTTGAATACTACCGCAAATCACGTGCGAAGCATAGTCCTTTATACTGTCTGCAAATTTACCAACTGAAACATCGCCCCATATTGACTTAAAGGTGTTATATGCTTGATTAACAAGCTCCATTGTATGCGCAACAAATAGCGTACGCCCACCAACTCTTTTGGCGTCCATTACCGCCGTTACGGTTTTACCCGTACCCGTTGCTTGATATAAGAGCGCAATCGTTTCCTTGCTTTCTCTCATCACTTGCAAGTTTTTAAGCGCTTCTTGTTGATATTCTCGAAGTTCAAGTTTACCGCCGTCAAGCGCTTGTCCGCGTTGCGTAGGAAGATAATCGTCTATTTCCTTAAATCTACTTTCCGAGCCCAAAAACAGACGTAATTCGTCTTTAACCGTATCGGGCTGTTTTTGCATTTGCCGAACCGTCCAGCGATAAACGTCCCAACCGAGATGAATCATGCTGTTTTGTTTAAGTAAATCGTCTGTGAATTTATCTTTTGAAACGAGTCTTGGATTGTGAGATGCCTCGTCGTCTATTTCAATAGCAATTCTTTTTGCGCCACTTTCGCAGACAAAATCGGCAAATCTTGCATTTTGATATATGTCAAAGAAAGGGTATTGAGAATATAAACACCCCGCTTTTTCTGCGCCGAAAGTGTCGGCAAATAAATCTATGAATAAATCTTCTGCTTCGCTGCCAGAAATAGACTTCAATTCTGCCATCTTTACTCCTCTATTACTTTTTTAAGCAATATTTTCTTGTCAAATTCACCACGTTTTTCGGACTTTTCAGTTCTAACTTTTTCCAAATCTTCTAGAGAGTACCCACGAGCTTTTGTTGCCGCATAAATAACTTCCAATAAGTCCGCAAGCTCTTCAATATTTTTATCTTTATGATATTCCATAAGTTCTTCATCAAGCTTTTTATCTATCATTTCAAGATACTTTTCGTTGGACAAAATCTCTATTTCGCACTGTTTACCAGACTTTTCAATGATTTCGGGGATTTTGTCTCGTACAAGTTTTTCGTAAATAATTTCTTTCATTATCTTTACCCCTTAAACACATCAAATTTCCCTTTATAACCGTAACGACGCAATTTTATCTTTTTGAGACGCATTTGCGCTGCGTCCTTCGCCTCAAAACGCGTAAAATACCAAGTAGTATCCGACGATAATTTCCCAATTATTTCTTTTATATAAATACCATCAACTTGCGAAAAGCTAAAACCGTAAGAATAAACCTCATTTATATCTAACAAATCATCAAAATCTTTATTATATTTTTTTAATTGTCTACCTGTATTTTTTCGCAAATGTTCCAGGATTTCATCGCATGTCATTGAGCTAAAATATCCATTTACAGCAGGCTCTTGATAATGTACTTCATCAACCCCATGCCCAAATATAAGCTTTTGCCCAACCCGATTATGGATATGAACAACTTTTTTTACTCCGTATAATATTTGTAACGTTTTTGTGTAATTAAAAGTGAAAAATTTACAATTCTTTTGATTTATAAGTTTTTCAATATTTCCCCTCTTTATATAAACGCCTGTTTCGATTTTATTCTCTACGCTTCTTATCCAGCGACTCAAAAAAACACCCCAATACTTATTTATTGCATCAAAAACATAATCGTTCATTAACAACATCTTCATCAGATGATTTGTGGCTTGTTCCCTGTCGTCATCTTCGTCATCTTCATGCTGGCTCTTAGGCCACTTATCAAAGAAATGTATCCTTGCTAATGCATCTTCAAAATTATACCATGTTTTCCCACACGCTACATCCATAGCACAAAGCAGAAATTCGACAGCGATTTCTTCCTTTGGCTTTGAATATAAATAGTCTATGGAAACCATTTTTTTACTTCGTTTCGTTGCTTCAGGATATGTTTCAACAATAAATCTTCGAAAATCGCTATATTGAGTCGGCATTCCATGAGCCAAGTCAAAACCGTTGCCAATTATAAATAAGGTAGCCATATTTCTCTTCTTTCGTTAAACTTACGTAAACTTAATTATATTTCTTGAAATTTTCAGCCTGTTCCATTACTTTTTCAAACACTTCTTCATCCCATTCAGGCGGATAACCGTTTTCATAAAGTAAAATCGTAAGTTCCATATTTAGTTGATTTTTAATATCGTCACGCGTTAACCAATCCGCAAACTGGGCTTTATCGTCCACAAGTTCTTTTATCTTTTTGGCAAGAATCAAACACTTATCGTCATCATATTTGAACTGATGGGCATCTCTAACCTTCACTAAAATGTCGTAAAACGCTTTTTCTTCAAAAGAAATTCCTAATTTTTCAAAGGAAGTTTTGTCGTCTTTTAAATCGTTTAGAATTTCAAGTAATTGATCAGACAAATCATCAATAAAGTCCGCCACGACTTCGCTCGTAAACACCAATTTATCGCGCGTATTATAAATGTCAACTACTCGTTTTAATCTTTCATCAAATTCAATCGCCTTGACCTTATTTACTCTCCCATACGCCATAATCGCTTTCTTTAAGAGTTTCAAGAGCGCATTGAATTTCGTAATAGGCAATTTTACAGCATTAAGTTGCGATAAAAACTCTTCACTAAATAAATCAATAGATTTGTTTTCATCAATAATATTTTCTACGCCCGTACAAGTAAGTGCTTTTTGTACCATACCTTCTACAACGCTATTCATTACTTCCGTATCAGGAACGTCAGGTTTAGTTTGTTTGTAAACTATGGAACGAACAGCTAAATAAAATTGTGCTTTTGAAACTTCAGCATCTGTAAGTTCCCCTGTCGGGAATACAATTTGATATGCGCCTTTTAATCTCTTTGTTAATCCCATAAATCGAGTCTGCATTTCTTTATTCAACTGTACGTATTCTGCAGCATCATTTAAGCATTCTAAACGTTCTAACGGTTCACCTGCATAATATCTCGTAGCATTAAAATTAAGCATAAGTTCATCAACCAATGCCAAATGGTTACGGAATATACCAAGAGTAATTTGAATTTCATCAATCGGGCTTTCTTGTGGCCCACCATAACGCTTAATAGCTTCTAACATTGCGTCTTTAATGCCAATGTAATCGACAATCAAACCTTTTTCTTTACCGTCAAACACACGGTTAACACGCGAAATAGTTTGTATCAACGTATGTTTTTGCAAAGGCTTGTTTATATACATAACCGCAAGCGACGGTACGTCAAAACCTGTAATCCACATATCGACAACAATAGCAATTTTAAAATTAGAGTTATCGTTCTTGAATTGTTTATCAAGCATCTGTCTGTGCGCTTTTGTTCCGCACAAATCAAATAATGCCTTTTCATCGTTTGGTCCTTGCGTAGCAACAAGATTGATTTTGGGCAACGCTTTTAATTCATCCAACTCTTCTTTTGCAAGAAGGCTTTCGTTCTCCGCCTTCTTATTTTCACCCCATTCTGGTCTTATGGCAAGAATTGCCTGTAAAACCTTATACGCAAGCGGTCTATCCGCGCAAACAATCATTGCTTTTTGCACTACGTTAGGTTTCTCTTGGCATAATGCTTCGTAATGAGCAACAATATCTCTCGCTAGACGTTTGATAACGTCAGGGTGTCCAATAATTGCAGAAATCGTTGACATAGCCTTTTGACTTGCCTCGATTTGGTCTTCCGTCGAACCCTGTTCGGCGCACTTATCGTAATATTTTTGAATTTCTTTTGCTTGCGCTTCCGATAAAATTACACGCGCCAAACGTGGCTCGTAAGCAATACGAACCGTAATTCCATCTTCCGTAGACTCCTTCATTGTATAACTGTCCACTATATCCCCGAAAACAGCTATTGACTCATCAATCGGCGTACCTGTAAATCCGCAATAGGTTGCATTAGGGAATCCCCAACGCAAATACTGTGCAAAACCGTACGAATTTACAAGTCCTTTTTCCGTCTTTTTAAGTTTTGAACCAACACTTGTTTGCGTTCTATGTGCTTCATCAGAGATACAAATAATATTACTACGGTCTGAAAGCAAGCCCGTTTCTTCACAAAACTTCTGAATAGTAGTAATATAAACGCCACCACTTGGCTTGTCTGCCAAAGTCTCGGTTAAATCTTGCCTACTTTCAATACTTCTAACGTCTTTATCGTTCAAATAACGCGTGGCGGTTACAAAAAGTTCCGAAGTTTGATTATCCAAATCTTCTCTATCAACCAATATTACGATTGTGGGATTCTTAAACGCATTATTATCTCGTTTAATTAGCAAACGCGATAAAAACATCATCGTATACGTTTTTCCACAACCGGTTGCACCGAAATAAATACCACCCTTTCCATCGCCCGTTGGCTTCATATGTTCTTTTATACTTGCCAACATTTTATTAGCAGCAAAATATTGTGGATAACGACAAACTATCGCCTCTTCTTTTTCGCTACTATCAGGATAGAAAACAAAATCACGAAGAATAGAAATTAATCTATCTTTTGCAAAAACGCCTTTAATCATGGTAAACAACGAACTGATACCGTTAGAAACTTTATCTTCGTCGTTTGCCTTATTCCATGAGAAATAAAACTTATACGGCGAAAAAATACTCGCCAATTTTGTATTTACCCCGTCTGAAATTACAGATAAAAAACAGTATTTCATAAGCTTAGGAATATCACGATTATAACGCTTGTTGATTTGCTCCCACGCCGTATAAATAGTGGTATATTCTCGAATAGCAGACTTAAATTCCCAAATACATACGGGAATGCCATTTACAAGCACTAAAAAATCGGGAATCCTCTTGCGTTTACCTTGCACCGTATATTGATTGACTACTTTGAAAAGGTTATTTGACGGCTCTTCATAGTCAATAAAATCGACGTGCAAAGCCACTTTCGACGGATCGTCACGCACAAGGTCAAATCCTTCATTGATAAGCAAAAAGGTCTCCTTGTTCCCCGAATATAACGGCGTTGCAGAAATCAAATTGATTTTATTGACAATTTTTTGTAATTCAAGTTCCGTTAATCCTTCGTCTGCATATTTGTTTTTAATAAATGACAATAAATCGTCCACAAGTAATACATCTTCATATCTTCTATGAATCGTATCCCCATGCACGTACGTAAACCCTTGCTGTTTGAATAGTTCAATAATAGCAAGTTCCAATTGTTCTTCATTAAACGCACCCTTTTCAAATTTGTAATCCATAAATTACTCCTTAGATTATCAATTTCGCTATTGATATTAAACTTATCTTAACAACTTTTAATCTTCTTTATTTTCGTTTTTCCCTACTTTATCTTGCTGAAAAATATTTATATCAGCTATTCCACAAAGGTGCAATGCTATTTCCGCTTTTAATGTGGCTTGTAAATCTTTATCTTCAATAGTTTCAGCAATTTTTATTGCTTTTTCATATTGACGATCTTCCCTCAACCTGTTCAAAAAATCCGAAGCACGTTCTCTCGTCGCCTTTGATTGTGAAAAGAATAACACAGAAACGGTCTCCATAACTGCACCAGGAACAACTCTTACAATATATTCATACCAATGCGCTTCTTTCGTTACCAGAATCATTACAATAATAAACGCAAAACCAATAACTGAAATAATTAAGCTAAACCAAAACTGAATTTTTGACTGCAATAAAGCTTGTTCGTGATGATTTTTGATAAATTCTTCTATTTTATTATCATATTTTTTTGCGTTTTCTTTCGTGCTCTGTAAATATTCTTGTATCTGTTGCGTTAACACCTTTACTTTTACTTGTTGAGCACTTTCCTCCGCCAACAACCTGCGATATCGTTCCATTATACGTAAATTAGCTGAATTCGTCTCATCTATTTCTCTTATTGCTCTTACAGAACGTTCACTATATGGTCTCGTTATACGTTTAATCATTTGGGGCATAAGCGCGCCTGTTGCTAATACTGTGAGAATCCCTGTGATTAATGTTATAATTAGTATAATCATATCTTCATTGTTCATAAACTATAATTCTCCTTTGTATATTTATATTTATAATCGTATCCACCCTTTTTGTGGATGATTTTTAATTTCAGAATCGAGCGCCTTTGTCAACTTTCGAATCAACTCGTTTTCGTCTTTGAAATACTGTGGTGTTTTTGTCTTAATTTTTGAAACAAATTTGTCAAATTTATCTTTATTGACGTCTAAGTCGTTTCCTTCTAAATCTTGTTTTCCGCTATATATCAACGGAATAATTCTCATTCCTTTCGACTTTGCGTATTCATACTCCATCATGGTATAGCTAACATTTTCATCCGTAGGGATAGAAGAACCAAAACGCTGTCCAATAATAAGTACGTAATAATCCGATTCGTCTATTACGTGTTTAATATACGTTTCTAAATCTTCACCACACGCCGTAAAGTCTTCCATACCAGCTGGAATATGTCCTCGAAAGGTAATTTCATCCGATACAGCCTTTCGATAATCAATTAAATCTAAATATGTTGAACTAATGAATACTTGATATCGTTTATTTGTATTCATTTGTAATTGTAAATGAGCTTTAAGCCCCTTCAAAACACCTGTTAAATATTCAGTTGCTGTACAATAATCAATTTTTGCTTTCGCAATTTCCTCATATGTAGCGAAAGAATCGCTTACTTGTCCAACCGTAGAAAGAATAATTTGCCTTATCTCAAACAAATTTTTCTTGTAAGTAATTTCGGAGGAATAATTATGCTCAAGCGCATTCACTATTTCATCTATTCGCTTTAGTAAGTTTGTCATATTTTATTTTCCTTCTTCTAAAGAACCTTTGATTAAAATTGGGCAAAGGTCTTTAATTTGTGTTTTTAATTTTTCGTTGATTTCTTTGCGTTCAATATAGGCATTGTAAATATTTACAATTGATTGCTGAATATCGAGAGACGGAATTGGTATTTCCACCAACCTCATATCGTCAAATGTAAACATTTCGCGAGCCGAGCCCCAGGAATGATATCTTGCATATCTATCAAACTCACTTCTAATAAACCATAGCATTAAATATTCAGGAAGTAGTTTTGATTTCCCAATCTTAAAAACAGTGTATATTGGCGACACTAAACAATCCTCATCTTTGTTGTATGCAACTGAAATCTTATTTCCATTTTTTGTTGTTACAGTATTATACGCAAATTGTCCTTTCTCGCAAATTAAATAATTGCCTATATCGACACCCACTAAATCCGCATGTGAATAAATAAAAACTTTGTCCGTGGAAACTGCCATATTTTTATTTATTGTATAACTTGTATTTTTATTTTTTACTTCTTCAATATAAGGTCCTATCGGTTCGCAAGGAATTTTGCGGCGCATGTCTTCAATGTAGCCGTCGCAAACGAGTTTTAAATCTTCAAGGCCTTTTTCATAGGCTTGCTGATTTGCTACCATTGCCTTATAAATATCCACGTATTTTTGTTGCGTAGGCAAGTCGGGAAGATTAAGTTCTATATCGCACATTTCTTCCCATGAAAAAGTTTCTCTCGCCGAACCCCAAGAATTAAAACGCGCATATCTATCAAATTCGGGGCGGTTAAAATACATAAATAAGTAATCAGACAATAAAACATCCGTTCTTTTCACTTTGAATACAACGTAAGAAGAAGAGACAATATATGTATTCGTAGAGGTATTGTGCGCTATTGTTATTTTTTCTCCATTTCTCGACGTAACTGTGACATAGGCAAAACAATCAGGATACACCAAAATATATGGTTTAAGAGAAACCCCTTCCATATCTGCTTTTGTTTCTATAAATTTTTTTTGAATTGAAATCCCTTTTACATCTTTCAACGTAAACTTATTATCGGCATTTCTATCGTCCGAGAGTTCAATTAACTCTCCTAACCTATATTTAGTCAATGCCATAGCCTATCCCCTTGAAAGCATCTTCTAACATTTTTTGAGATTGTTTTTCTTTCTTTAATACTTCTTTCATTTCACCCTGAATACGAGCCATTCCTTTTTTGTAATCGATATCCAAATCGTGGTCGATAAATTCGATATATTTACTAGGCATAAGCACGTAACCCTTGCTTTGCACAGTTACTTCGCCGTCTTTTGCATCCTTATCAAAGATTTTTACCGATTTACAGAATTCGGGTACGTCTTGATAAAGCGAAGTGTCTGCGCTTTGCCAATTATTATAAACTTCTTTCACTTTTGCAATCTGCGTATCAGTAAGAACCGTCTTTTTCTTTTTAGAACCTTTCTCGATAACAATTTCGTCTATATTTTCATCCCAAGTTCTTAAATCCATAAACAAGATTTCACCTTGTCTATCGCGTACCTGTCTGCCGTTAACCGTACCCGCTTTTTTATTCATATTGACGATCCAAAGAGTAACGGAAATATCCGTGGTATAGAACATATCACGGGGTAAAACGATAATGGCTTCCACCTTATCTTTCTTAATTATATTTTCTCTGATTTCCGCATCATCGGCATCACCCAACGCACCATTTGCAAGCAGGAAGCCTGCAATACCATGATTAACGTCAAGTTTTGAAATCATATGCAAAATCCAAGCATAGTTAGCATTAGAAACTCTAGGCGCGGTTTCACAATAACCGTCCCAACGGGAATCTTTTACAAGTTCGTCTTCATTTCTCCATGCCTTCAAATTGAAAGGCGGATTTGCCATAATGTAATCAACTTTTTTATCTTTATGTTGGTTGTTAGTAAAAGTCGAAGCATTAGTTGCGCCAAGATTGTGTGCAATCCCACGAATAGCAAGGTTCATTTTTGCAAGACGCCACGTTTCTTGTTCACTTTCCTGCCCTACAACGGATATTTTAGTCCTATTTCCGTTATGCTTGTCCACAAATTTCATAGACTGAACAAACATCCCACCTGAACCGCAACAAGGGTCGTAAACAACGCCGTCATACGGTTCAATCATCTCGGCAATGAGTTGCACCACGCAAGCAGGCGTGTAAAATTCACCGTCTTCCTTTTTACCAGAGGCAGCATAAATACGCAAGAAATATTCGTAAACGCGACCAATTAAATCGTCTTCATTGAAACGTTTTTCTTCAATTTTATTTACGTTGTCGATAAGCGTTTTAATCTTATTTTTATCTGCGCCAAGCGATGCAAATAAGTTCTTTTGCAATGCGCCCGACAACGACGGGTTGTCCTGTTCGATATCCGCCATTGCTTGGTCAATAATAACTGCGATATCGTCTTTACTGGCATTATCCTTGATATACGACCAACGAGACGTTTCCTTTAAGTAGAAAACGTTTTTTGCGTTATAAAAGGATTTCTTTTCTAAGAACGCAGGAATATTGCCGTGTTCCGCTAAAATCTCCGCACGGCGTTTATCAAACTTATCCCCTGCAAATTTCAAAAATACCAAACTGATAACGGCGTTTCTATTCTTATCAAGACTACCTACGCCACGGAGCGCAACTCGGCACTCCCATAACACATCTTCCAAGGATACTACTTTTTCTTTTGTTGCTTTTGCCTTTGCCATTTTTCCTACTCCTCGCCAATCAACTTTTTATAGTTTCTTAAAACTTGAATTGTTATTGTAAATAAATTTCTCAAATTTTCAATATTACTAGGATAATGATATATTCCGATATGCGCAAACGGTTTCATCCCTATTTGAACCCCTTGATAATCATTTAACGGTTTAGAATACGTATATTCATTCTCCACGCCTACACCCTCGTGAACAAACTTGTTTCTCGATTTATATGCCTGCGTTACATTATCTCTAATAAAATTATCGTTTAATTTTTTATCATTCTTAAAGAATTCTTGAAGTGCCAAAACGAGATGCTCTTTCTTATTTCCCTCATTTTTAACAAATAGAGATTCTAATACCGTTAATAATAGAATCATTGTTGAATCATATCTTTCAATAGACGCAAACTCATAAGCAGTATTAAACATTTGAATTGCGTTTTGCCATTTTGCAATTTTAACCAATGTTTCTTTGTTATAATTTATAGAATCTAAAAAACAATAATCAATATATTGAGATAATAATTTCTCAAACTCTCTTAGATTATTTAGAAATCCTTCCGTTGAAACATCTAAAAAGGGAGAAAACTTAAACCGCATTGAATATCCATATCCATTAGCCTCCATCCCCTTAGGTACTTGGGTAAGTCCTTCTTTGTTATAATAAACTCCATATGTACTCGCTGGCACCAAATGAGAATTAAACATATAACCCCAACCGCCTTCTTCTAAACAATTATTAAAATCCAACATCCTAATAAAAGCATATACAGCATCAACAATTCTACCCGATTCTGTTTCAACTCTATGATCTATATTATTGATAAAAATTGTCAGTAACGGGAAATTAAAGAAATTTCTATCTTTCGCTTTTTCGATATGGTCTCTTAGTAAAAGCTTATAAACTTTTTCCTTAAAATATTTTGCTAAAGGTGTTTCAGATATTATCGGGTCTCTAAAAAAGCGATATGTGATTTGAGGTTTATCTGTTTTAAAAAGTGTTATATTTTCGGATATTTTTGTGTTTTGAGAAATTTTAGCGTCGTTTATAAAATTTAATGGTATAATTATCACACACGGCACCATCAACTTTTTTAATTCTTCACGCATCGCCGAAAAGAATTGTTCGTAGACTCTTCCATACCTTATACTTTCCTTTAACACATCGAACAATAATTTTTCAAATCTTTCATCAAAAGTATAATTAGAATATTGTTGAATATCCTTTGCAAGTGCATTATAAAATTCTCGAAAATTAGAATTATTTCTGTAATTATAAATATTGACATAGCCTCTATCAATATCAAATAATACATCCAAATAAATCTTTTCCCTGTTTTCCATGGCTTCTCCTTTACTGTGCTAAAATCAAATTGATTTTAGCACAGTAAATATGACAACTTCCGTCATGTTTACAAAAATATTTATAAAAATTTTTATTTTATTCTTCTAAAACGCCGATACGTGCGGAAATTATTTCTTTCAATCGCATTTTCAATCTTTCGGATAAATACGATTCATCCGTCATAGTAAGCAAGGTTTCTTTTTCTTCGATAACCTTTGAAAGCAATTTTTCCGCAGTAACGCTTTCTATGCCGATTTCTTCTGCGAACGATAAGAAGTCTTTACGTCTGATTTTGCGTTTCTTCTTGCACATGGTCAAGGCGAATTCTTCCTCGTCTTCAGGCATAATCGCGTTGACGGGCAGTAAATCGTATGCCGCGGAGAGCACGTATTCGCTACTTCCCTCTGCCTTTTCTATCATGGAAAAGTTCTTCAAGTGCATATCCGAATTGCCGATTACATACGAGAACACCAACCGCAAATACAGTTCCGTTAAGTCAAATTTCGCCATGGACGAATACTTTTTAATAACCTTAGCGCAACGCTCGTAAGAACCTTTATACTTATCTTCCGTCAAACGCTCTTCGAGTTGACAAAAATCTTCCATCGCAAGCATTTGTATTTTGCCGTCCACCTGCGCCCTATCAATTCTCTTGGTGATATAAGCAAGTTCGCCCCTACTATTCATCTTTATCAACGCAAAGGGCACGGTTTTTATCCCCACCTGCTTTGCCATTTGCATAACCAAATATTCGGCTTCGGGCAAGGTCTCGTATTCTTCCGTTTGGGGTTTCAAAATATACCCCGTAGGATAGTTCACGAGCGTAAGTCTTGGCGATGTGCCCTCCGTTAAATGCAACGACAATTTCTTTTGCACGCCGGGAACGGTGAACCCCTTGTTCGTGCTTTCTTCGGCAAGCCGGTTTAACGTTTCTTCCGAAATATCGAGTGTCGGCAACTTACTACCGCCGAAAAACGCTTTCACACATTTTTTATGCCAACCGTTTTCCACTTCTTCTATGGACGTTTTGGGCGTGAATTCTCTGCCACAACATAAACATTTCATAGTTTTTCACTCCTTACGCTCACGTTCCCTACGGCGTCTTTGCAAGCAACCAAAAGCACACCGAACCTATCGCTCGGTGAAATCTTCCAATTATGTGTTACGATGTCAAGTAGCCACCCCTCGGGAATCAGCCCATCAAAGAACGGGAACAACGTTTTGGCTCTATATTTATTTGCCGTAAGCGGTAACGTCAAACTGACGGCAGTTGCATTTTCGCTTTGCAAATACTCTTCGTCGTAGGCAAAAGAATATCCGTAATCTGTTTCCGCCAACACGCCCGCAAACACGTTCCGCACGTAAATATAAGCCGTTCTATACGTATCACTCATCACTATTCAATCTCCCCACCGATACTTGCGCGCCGAACACCGCCAACGCTTGATTGACCTTATCAAGGCGCAACGTTTTCTTGCCTTGTTCAAGTTCTCGAACAAAGCGAAGCCCTAAGCCTGCACGCATAGCAAACTCTTCTTGGGTTAAACCCAACGCTTTTCTATTTTGTTTTATAAACTCACTTATAACTTTCATAGCACCGCCACAAAACTTTATAATATTTGATACTACTATTTTATACCCTTTCGGGGCTTTTGTCAAGCGTTTTGCACTAATTATACCCAATAGGGTTTATTTTTATGATATTTCGCCATAAATACACCCGTTAGGGTATAAATTAAAAAAGTTAAGGCACACGTATAAGCCGTATGCCTTAACTCTTATGCCATAATTCGAACCATCAAATCTTGCCATTGATTCTCTCGAAGCAACGTGTGCCTTGTCTTTCTAAACTCTTTTGCCGTTTTATAACCGATAATAAAGGTCTTTATAAAATCTCAAAGAAAATAGCAAAGGTCAAACGTCCACGTTTTGGGACATCTGACCTCTTTTATAAAAATATTAATTAAAATATACATCTAAAATGTAATTAGCCCATTTATTCGCTTCTATTTCCAAACTCCTATTCGTTCTTTTATCATCTTCTAAAAAATACCATTGATAATAATGAGTGATTTCGTGCGCTAATGTAAACAATACATCTTTCAAAGAATTATTTTTTGTCACTCTTGCTGCAATCGATATTCTAGGGTATACCTTACTTTTTTCATTGTCCATATTATAAAACGCACCATAATATGTATGATTATCAACATGGTGTCTAAAAGCCCGTGTATCACAAAATAGAATATTTAATCTAATAGGAAAGTAGTAGTTTTTTCTCAAAAAGATAATAAACTTTCTAATATCTTCTATGGTCGATTTATCAAAATCTTCCCCATAGTTATAATACTTATATCTTATTCCCGATGCTTTCGCAGAATCTTTATAATAACTTTTATACTCTTTATCAATCCAAGAAATCATATGCACCTACAAATCTTTATTTATCTATCAAATCCTACTTTAATTTTTATCAGTTATTCGCTTACACTATATCTTCTGCGGGTCTAGGCGCATTTTTTTACACCATAAATGGAATTTCTCTTTCGCTGCACGCTTAACGCCCTCGCCAAGTCTCGAGGGAATACAAACGTAATCGGAAATTAACGCGCTCGCTTTTTTCATTGTTTCCGTATATTGAAACTCAAATCGAAAAGAACCCGTGTCATACCGCTTAAACAACTTGAAAAATTGCGATTTTCCGTAAGGTTTTTTGCCTGCGGCTAACGTTCTTTTATAATATCTACGCCACATTACGAAAACCGTAAGCCCTCTCTTCTTTTTATCCTTTTCAAGCGCAATAAAATCGGGCTCTTCGTAGCCGCTTCTATGCACGCGCTTAGGATAAAGTTTTTCAAGCAATTGAATATCCGACAGTAATTCAAAGGCAGGCTCGTCAATACCGCATTCTTTCGCTCTTTTAATCGTTTTCAAAACGGTTGTACGCGAACATTCGCAAAGCTTAGCGATTTGCGTCGTCGTGTTTCCCCTATAATGATATTGTAAAATAGCTCTATAATTGGTCATTTTTGCCTTTTTCAACCCTTTTTTGCTTGAAATCTTATTTATGTATATTATACCACACAAAAAATTAAAAGTAAAGTGTTCAACTTAAGTGGAATAAAAGTTTTTTTAACTATTTTTCGGCTTATTTTTTACTAAAAAAACGTAAAAATTGAGCCTGCATCGAGAAGATGCAGGCTCATAAACACAATATATGGTGTTTTTACTAAATTTTAATCCAAGATTTAGGACCTAGGATTACGGATATTAGCTTGTGCCGCGGAAAGTCTTGCGATAGGCACGCGGTACGGCGAGCAGGAAACGTAGGAAAGCCCGATTTCGTGGCAGAACTCAATAGACGAGGGGTCGCCGCCGTGTTCGCCGCAAATGCCAAGGTGCATTTCAGGACGAATTGCTTTACCGCCGTCAACTGCCATCTTCATAAGCTTACCAACACCCGTCGTATCCAATCTTGCGAAAGGATCGGATTCGTAAATCTTGTTTGCATAGTATGCAGGCAAGAACTTACCAGGGTCGTCACGCGAGAAGCCGAACGCCATTTGCGTCAAGTCGTTGGTACCGAAGCAGAAGAACTCCGCTTCTTTTGCGATTTCTTCCGCGGTTAAGCAAGCGCGGGGGATTTCAATCATGGTACCGACTTCGTATTTAAGCGCAACGCCGCTAGCCGCGATAACTTCCTCCGCCGTCTTCACAACGATGTCTTTTACGAACTTCAATTCTTTCACTTCGCCGGTAAGAGGAATCATAATTTCGGGAACAAGCGACCAATCGGGGTGCTTCTTCACAACGTTAATTGCCGCCTTAATAACCGCCTTCGTTTGCATAACTGCAATTTCGGGATAAGTTACGGACAAACGGCAGCCACGGTGACCCATCATAGGGTTGAACTCGTGAAGACTTGCGATAATGTCCTTAATTTGCGCAACCGTCTTGTTTTGCGCCTTAGCAAGCGCCGCAATATCTTCTTCCGCCGTAGGAACGAACTCGTGAAGAGGAGGGTCAAGGAAACGAATGGTTACGGGGTAACCGCCGAGTGCCTCAAAGAGCCCTTCGAAGTCCGCTTGTTGCATAGGCTCGATTTTCGCGAGCGCCGCTTCTCTTTCTTCCACGGTATCCGAGCAAATCATTTCACGGAACGCGCCGATTCTGGACGGGTCGAAGAACATATGCTCGGTACGGCAAAGACCGATACCTTGTGCGCCGAACGCTACTGCTTGTTTTGCGTCTTCGGGGCTATCCGCGTTCGTTCTTACGCCGAGTGCTTTATACTTATCAGCAAGTTCCATAATACGTCCGAAGTAACCGGAGTTGGGGTCAGCGGGCACGGTTTTGATGAGCGTGTCGTAGATATTACCCGTCGAACCGTCAAGGGAGAGCACGTCGCCTTCCTTGAAGATTTTTCCAGCGAGCTCGGACCATTTTTCTTCTTCCTGTATTTTGGTGAAGTGGG
>JAZRBK010000051.1:0-1120 GCA_045635025.1 Candidatus Scatosoma sp. | reverse complement strand
ATAGCGTGGGAATATTCGCATAACACGTACGGCCTTGTTTCCTTTTCATCCGCCAGATATTCGTCAAAGAAAGCAAGCGGCGCATACATACGGCTAACAACGTCGATTCGTTTTGTGTAATATTCCGTCTTATCCACCATTTCCCAAATATTTTCATAATGGATCGGACGGCTGTCGTGCGCTTTGAGATAATCCGCGCCGTCATAGAACATTTTCCCGTAATTGCTTTCGTTTCCAAGCGACCACATCACAACGCAGGTACGGTTTTTATCTCGTTCATAAAGATTAATTTCTCTATCCGTAACCCCATGGTCAAAGATGCGGTTATTGGCAAAAGCCTGCCAAATATCAAACTTATATCCCGTTTGATAAGTCGTTGCCCCATGCGTTTCTACATCTGCCTCATCCATTACGTAAAACCCGTACGCATCGCACAAATCGTAAAATTCTGGCATATCGGGATAGTGAGAAGTTCGAATTGCGTTCACGTTCGCCCATTTCATAAGCTTTAAATCGCGAACGGTATCTTCTACCGTCACGGTCGCCCCCGTTTTTGGATTGCTCTCGTGATAATTTACCCCTTTAAGCTTTATATGTTTCCCATTGATTTTATAAACGCCATCTACAATTTCGGAGGTTCTAATCCCCACCCTTTGCAAAATCTTTTCACCGTTTGCCGATAAAACCACGTTGTATAAATAAGGAGTTTCCGCCGTCCAAAGTTTTGCGTTTTGAATAACAAAACGCGCGGTCTGATTGGGCTCTACCGTTTTACTTTCCCTGTCGCAACAAACCAACATTTTCACACCGCTGTCATTGCGGACGGTAATCAACCCGTCGTCGCCTTGCACAGCCGTTTCGATTTTGAAATCGGAAATGTGCGCCTTAGGGCGTTTCAACAAGTATACGCTACGGAAAATACCCGTATAGCGGAATTTATCTTGACATTCTAAATACGAAGAAGCGCACCACTTCAACACAATGACGTCCAACGTATTGTTGCCCTTTTTAACATACGGCGTTAAGTCAAATTCGCTGGTCGAATGTGAGATTTGACTGTAACCGACAAAGCTACCATTTACGTACACATAAAATCCACTGTCAAGTCGGAGGCCAAGCG
>JAZRBK010000050.1:0-2466 GCA_045635025.1 Candidatus Scatosoma sp. | reverse complement strand
ACTCAATCGTGAACTGCTTGAATACAACCGTATGAAAGAGTATTATGGCGAGAGTGCACCATATAAGACGCTTGGCGCGTTTAGGCGTGAAGAAAGAAAGCCGAAAGAAAAACAGTCGCCTGCAATGCAGTCTTGGAAACGTCATTATGCAGACGAAAGGCAATATGAGCGTTGGAAGGAAATTGTAGGCGTAGAAAATATGCCAAAAACGCTTGCAAAGTTTCAAGAAATCAAGTATAATAAAAATACACAAGAGAAATATACTCGACTGGAAAAGATTTTTCAAGGGTATAGCACATACAAACGCGATAACCCAGACGCTACGCCAAGCGATTATCAGGCAGTATGCAGATTAAAAAAACAAGGTGTTGAGGGCAATATTCACATACCACCGCGAAAGGTTGATTTAATCGAATACGGATACAGCAGTGGACATATAAACAATGAGCGCCAGCGCGGAATTAGTCGTGAGGAAGCGGAAATTTTTATTGAGCGCTCGATTGTTTCGATTGAGCAAGGGAAGAAGGGGCGCAGACAAGTGTTTTACTCAACGGAGGGGGCTGCGGTAATTGATACCGTAGAAAAAAGAATTGTTACATCTTGGAAGCGCAACGAATATGACCAAAAGGCAAATACAATAATAAAGGAGGGTATCGGTAGTGGAGAAGAATAGAATTTGTCCGCTTATGGATGGGGAAAGTATATCAGAAGACGAGTGCTACGAGACTTGTATGATAGCGGAAAGGTATTTTAAGCCTGACCGATTACCTGAAAAGGTAAAAGCAAAAGAGGATTTTCGAGAGAGATGTCTCGGTTGCGAACATCACAATTTTGATTAAAAGCATTTTGCAATTAACTGCAAAGTGCTTTTTTACTACAATTCAATAACAAGGAGCAACGCTTGAAAGGGCGTTGTTCTTTTTTATACCACGTCGGGCGGCGGGACGTAAAACACAGCAAGCATAAATAATCACAACGCAGGACACTGGCTACGTAAAAAGGCGAAAGAAAACCCGTTTTGAAAGGGGACAAATAGCGCATACTTATACAATGAACATTCGAAAGTGGTATTTATATATAAAAGGAAGATACGACCTACTTGCTCGAAAGCGGTATAATACGCTCGCGGGTACGCTCGTGTTTTTCTTGATAATGTCCATAGTCCCTCTTTCCTTTTGGCTAACGCTTTTTTTAGGCAGGTTGCCTATCGACGGGGAACAGATTTTAGGGTTGCCCGTGTTTGCTTCGGTAAAAAACGTGCTCGCATACGTGCAAAAAGAGGCAAAAAACGCTACGGCGAGCGTTTCTATCGTTCTACTCGTAACGACGTTATATTCTTCGACCAATCTCTTTTATCAAATGCGTAGAAGCGGAGAAATTATCTACGAATACCACCGTCCGCGGCAGGGGATACGGCTTAGAATCGCTGCACTTATTTTAATGTTTTTGATTATGTTGCTCGTGGTGGCATTTGTCATTCTTTTTGCGGTGGGAACGTTCGTATTTTCGCGGATTTTACCCACGTTTTGGGAACGGGTAGCCGATTACGGACTGCTTGTGGGGCTTGCCTTTGTGCTCGTGTTACTTTTGAATATGTATATATGTCCGCATAAAGCGCCTGCCGCGTATTTTCTTTCGGGCACGTTCTTAACCGTCGGCGCTTGGGCGTTAGCCGTAGTGGGTTTTGCCGTGTATCTTAAAATCAGTAATATGGACAAGCTCTACGGGGCGCTTAGCGCGATTATCGTCTTTTTATTGTGGTTATATATTTTAATGATAGGGTTCGTCGCGGGAATCGTTTTCAATAGCGAAAAAATCGTGCGGCTATATTCCCCCAAAGCGAACGCCGCCGCGCATACTTTGAAAAAACGTACCCATACTGTCCGTATGAAAAACGTGAAAATGAAAAGCTCTTTGCTTGCGGGGCTCACCGCACTTTTATTCTTTTTGCCTAGCGGCAGGGGCGGCGCTCTGCCCGATATTACAAAACCGTATCTCGGCGAATACGAGTGTAAGAGCGCGCGGCTCGGACAAAAAGATTTGCTTGACGGGTTTAAGTACGTCAGGCTTGAATTAAAAGCGGATAATACGTTTACCGTTTCCTATAAGACGGAAAGCGGGGATACGGGCAAGGAAACAGGCAAATATTCCTACGACCGCGAACGCGAGGAAATTACGCTTTCCTTAGACAAAAACCGTGCCTATAAAAGAAAGTTTCCCTTGAAAAAAGGCGTTCTTACGGTGGACGTGGCTATTGGGGGGCAACGGTTGGTGCTATCTTTTGAACAACCTTGAAAAGCCCTTTTGAAATACTTCGCAATACTTTGTCGGACTTGCGGTTTTTCTCGCTCACGTACGCAATAGTACGCTCCCGTCGAAAAATCCGCGTCCTCCTCGCCTTGCTCGCATTTGAAAAGGGCACGGGCGTGCGAAAATCGTTAGTCGGACTTACGTTTTTTTCGCTCA
>JAZRBK010000049.1:0-4028 GCA_045635025.1 Candidatus Scatosoma sp. | reverse complement strand
TCTTTGAAGCGGTGTCGAATAAGTACGAGGATAAGGCGATTTTCGTCAAAATCGACGTGGATGAGGACGGGAGCGAGGTTGCGGCGAGAAAATATCAAATCTCGTCTATTCCCAACGTGCTCGTATTCAAAAACGGCGCGTTAGCGGGGAACAATCTCGGCTTTATGCCCCAAGAAGCGTTTGAAAAGTTCGTCGAAAAATATTTATAACGATACAGTAGAGGACTATAAAAAGCGATAAAAGGTACGGCTTGGGAAAGTCGTATCTTTTTTATTGTCGGCAGGCAAAGGTAAACCCCCGTCAAAGGGGCGCTTCGACAGGGGTTTTCGGTGTGAGATATATATAATTGTTTCATTATGGAGCTAATGAATAGCTTTCGTTAAATAGTTTTCGATTAATAGTTTTCCGCTCTGACTTGGAAATATGCTTGCGGGTGCGCGCAGATAGGGCATACTTCGGGAGCTTTCTTACCAACGACGATATGTCCGCAGTTGGAGCATTGCCATACCGCATCGCCTTCCTTGGAGAATACAAGGTCGCCTTTTACGTTCGCAAGGAGCTTTCTGTATCTTTCTTCGTGCTCTTTTTCAATAGCCGCTACACCTTCGAAGAGTTTTGCGATGTCCTCAAAGCCTTCTTCGTGAGCAACTTTTGCGAATTCGTCGTACATATCCGTCCATTCGTAGTTTTCGCCTTCCGCTGCCGCAAGGAGGTTTTCCGCCGTAGAGGAGATTTCGCCGCCGTTCAAAAGCTTGAACCAAATCTTAGCGTGTTCTTGTTCATTCTTTGCCGTTTCTTCAAAAATCGCCGCGATTTGCACGAACCCTTCCTTTCTTGCTTTGCTTGCGAAATAGGTGTATTTGTTTCTCGCTTGCGATTCGCCTGCGAACGCCGTTTGCAAATTCGCTTCCGTTCTCGAACCTTTTAATGCGGGGATTTCTTCAAACTTACCGCTTTGCTTGCATACGGGGCATACTTCGGGAGCTTCCCCTTCCGCTACGTAATGACATACCTTGCACTCAAACTTTTTCATAATTTTCTACCTCTTTTATAATTTTTTCACTTAACCGCTTAATAGGACTAAGTTTTATTAACTGTTTATAGTATAATACAAAAAAATACATTTGTCAATAGTTTTAAGGTAATTTTTTCAAAAAAAATAAAAAATTTTTCTTGGGGTTTTCACGAGCCTTTCTAGGGAAGATAACAAAGGGGTGTTATCATAGAAAAAACGGGTAATTTTGTTCGTTCTATACGCGCGCGCATATACGGGTGCGTCATATATTTATTTTTAGCCTTATTAGGCTACGCTTGACAAAACGCGAGAAAAAGGCTATACTATAAGATAAGGAGAAAGGCAAAATGGCAAAATTGAGCGAAAGAAAGAAAAAATGGATAGAGCGCACGGTGGAATATAACCGTAGTTATAAGCTGTTTCTTTACAATCGATTTTTTATTTTTTTGCTTGCCGTGCTCGCGCAAATGGTCGGGTTCGGGGTTTTGCTGTATATGCTCGTATACGATTCCAGAGCGGCGCTTGCGATGCAGGCGGCGGTTATCGTGCTTGAATTGATAACCGTGCTTTACGTCGTAAACAAGAGCGACAGACCTGGAACGAAGTTAAATTGGGTTATTTTGATATTGCTTGTGCCAGTGTTCGGCGTGCCGATGTATTTCTTGAACGGCGGCGGCAGGGCTACCCGCCGAATGAACAGACGAACGCAAAAGAGCAAAGAGGAAAACGAGGCGGCGGTGCGTGCTTTATACGGGGAGAGAACAATCCCCGAGCCAACGACCCGTTCGGAGGCGATTGCCCACTATTTAGCCAAGGACGGCTATCCCGCTTACGATAGCGGTAAAATAGAGTATTATAAAAGCGGGGAAGAGATGTTCCCTGAAATGCTAAAAGCGATTGAAAAGGCGGAAAAGTTTATTCTCGTTGAATACTTTATCATCAAGCACGGCAAAATGTGGAACGAAATCTTAAAACGGTTGCTTGAAAAAGCGACGAGCGGCGTACAGATACGCATTATTTACGACGATTTCGGGTGTATGATGACGCTCCCGCCCAAGTACGACAGGTATTTGGAGGCAGCGAGTCCGAATATCAAATGTATGCCGTTCAATGAAATCGTGCCGTTTTTCGCGTTCAAAATGAACAGCCGCGACCATAGAAAAATACTTGTCGTGGACGGGAAAGTGGCGTTTACGGGCGGAATGAATCTCGCGGACGAATATATCGGCGAGAAACGGCGGTTCGGGTATTGGAAGGACTCGGGTGTGCGGATTGAGGGGGAAGCTGTCAATTCGTTTACCCAAATGTTTTTCTATCTTTGGAACGCGTTTAGAAAGGACAAAGAAAATCTGACGGAGTATATGCTCCCGCCTAAAAAGGAAAAAAACGCAGAGAAAACCGCAAGCGGCGAATGCGTTGCGAGCGCAACTTGCGCGGCGAGCGCCGCGACGGAGCAGACGGAGCAGACGGGGCAGACGGCGAAAACGGCTTCGCTTTGTATTCAGCCGTACGACGATTCACCGCTGGACAGAATCAGCGTCGGGGAAACGGTGTATATCGATATCGTCAACCGCGCGGCGAAATACGTATGGTTTTTCACGCCCTATTTGGTACTCGACGATTATATCCGTTCGGCGCTTAGACAGGCAGCGGCACGCGGGGTGGACGTGCGTATCGTAACGCCTGGGATTCCCGACAAAAAGACGGTATACCGTCTAACGCGCGCCAATTATGCGCCGTTGATGTCGGCGGGGGTGAAGATTTACGAGTATTCTCCCGGGTTTATCCATTCCAAGAGCGTCGT
Organism: Candidatus Scatosoma sp.; assembly: GCA_045635025.1. Classification (GTDB taxonomy): domain Bacteria; phylum Bacillota; class Clostridia; order Christensenellales; family Borkfalkiaceae; genus Scatosoma. The sequence continues at coordinate 1,209 of JAZRBK010000049.1, read as the reverse complement.
TTGCGATGATGAATGTGCCGTTGTGGGAACGGTAAATCTCGATTACAGAAGTTTATACCACCACTTTGAAAACGCCGTGTATTTTTGCGGTTGCGAAGCGGTTATGGCGGTAAAACGCGACTGCGAAGAAACGTTCGCCGTCAGTAAGCTCTGCACGAAAGAGAATACGAAAAGGGGTATCGTCGGCAGGTTGGTGGACTCCGTGCTTCGGGTATTTGAAACGTTACTTTAAGACGTAGACTTTGAAAAAAGAAAAGGGAAAAACGGTTGCGGAAACGCAAAAGGGGTACAAATGAAGATTATCCATACGGGAGATATTCATATCGGTTCTGCGCTCCGCGCGTTGCCGAGCGAAAAGGCGCGGCTTCGTCGAGCGGAACTTTTGGACGGCTTTTTCAGTCTTTGCGCATATGCGAAGGCGGAAAACGTCGGAGCGGTGCTCGTTGCGGGGGATTTGTTCGATAGCAATCAGGTTTCCGCGCAAACGGTGAACGCGGTTTTTTCCGCTATCCAAGCCGCAAACCCCGTACCCTTTTTTTACGTATCGGGCAACCACGACCAAGCGGTTTTGCCTACGGAATTACCCGACAACTTTTACGTATTTTCTCAAAACAGGGGATTTGCGTATTACCCGTTGACGGAAAAAATCAGGGTAGCAGGTATGGACGCACGCGATTTTTCCTTGGATAATTTCCGCGCGCTTTCTTTGGATGAAAACGAGTTTAACATTCTGCTTTTACACGGCGACGTGCAAAAGGATATTCCCTTAGAACTTTTGAAAAACAAGGGAATAGACTATCTCGCACTTGGACATATCCATATCCCCGACGGGGAAGCGAAACGGCTGGACGGGCGGGGGAAATACCGCTATTGCGGGTGCTTGGAGGGGCGCGGCTTCGACGAGCTCGGCGCACGCGGTTTTTTCCTTTTAGACGTGCAGGATAAGCGGATAATCGGAGAAAAGTTTTTATCCTTTTCCAAACGCCGTATCGTGGAAAAAACGGTGGATATTTCCGCGTGCCGAAGTTATTTCGACGTAGAAAACGCCGCCTTTGCCGCGTTAGCGCAAGAAAGAAGAGAAAACGTCGTCAAACTCGTGCTCGCAGGACGGTTTTGCGAGGGGCTCAAAAAGGACGTCGCGCTCCTTACGCAGAGGCTTGGCGAACAGTTTTTCTTTGTGAAAGTAGAGGATAATTCCCGCCTGCAAAT
>JAZRBK010000048.1:0-1377 GCA_045635025.1 Candidatus Scatosoma sp. | reverse complement strand
CTGCCCTCAACCGCTTTTACAACGTAGTCAACGGAAGACTGCGTAAAGCCCGCGTCTACAAACTGGAAAATCATCAAATCACGGGAATCAGCAGAGAACTGCAAATCCAATTCCAAATACTTTTCGGACAGAGAAATTCCGTCTTCAATTTGGAGATGCGCGTAGTTCGTCCAATAGTTTTGCGTATAATCGGTATCGCTCTTCCCCGTTGCAGCAGGGTCAGCCTTTACAACGAAACACCAGTCGCTGTTTTCAGCCTTTTCCGTTTCATCAACCGTTACTGTTGCCGAATCCTTCGAGAAAATGCCCTGACCGTAGTTGGAAATATCGTTCAATTCATTGTCCGTCAAAACGCGCTTTACCCAAAGCACGAACGTACCTTTGGTCGTACCGCCTGCGTTGGAAAGCTCGTAAGCGATTTCATAGTTGCCTACGTTCGCGAACGTATATTCCGTCAAGCCGTCAAAGGAAATCACTTCGTCCCCGCCCAAAAGCGTTGCGGAAATTGCCTTGAACGTGTACTCATCGTTCTTCGCAACCACGTTGAGCGCTTCCTTTAAGGAATCAATTTCAAACGCTTCGCCGCGATAGCGAATACATTCGTTTTCACTCATCACCTTCGGGGGTGCAATTCTAACCTCAACCGTTGCGGTTGCCTTCGCCTTCGTACCCTTCAAGCTTGCCGTCAAGGTTACTTCGCCCAACTCCGTGGGCATGAAGGACAGACCGTACGTTTTATAGCTGCCGCCTGCGTATTCTGCCTTCAATTCTACGTCATAGCCTTCCGTATATTCCAAATACTCTTCTACGTTCAACGTCGTGTTCACAGTTACGTAGGATACCATCGTGTCCTTAAAGGAGATACTTGCTTTATTTTGTTTCCCGCAACCTGTAAGAAGACACATTGCCGCAAACATTGTAACACAAACTAACAACCAGAATTTTTTGAAAATGTTTCTCATTTTTCCACCTCTTATTTTAGCCTTTTAATCCACCCGCCGTAACGTTTGTCATAATCATCTTTTGCGTGCAAGCGAAGATGATACAAACAGGCAACATCGCAATCAGCACTGCACAAAAATATACGGGAGTTCCGTTTGATAACCAACTGGAAGAATTTTTAAAGGAATAAATACCCGACGCCATCGTAGGATAATTACGCATAAACAACATTGGTGTTTGATAATCGTTCCATGCGGTAATAAAATTCATAATCGCAAGCGATGCAATGGCAGGTATCGCCTGCGGAATCATAATTTTCAGCATAATCGTCAGCTGTGATGCGCCGTCAATGCTTGCCGCCTCCGCATACGTACCGCTGATAGATTTGAAATATCCATACAAAACGATAAACGAGAAATCGAAACCGCCTGCCCA
>JAZRBK010000047.1:0-1798 GCA_045635025.1 Candidatus Scatosoma sp. | reverse complement strand
AGCGAACCTTGCGGACTCTCGCAAATGATAGCTTCGCGTTACGCTACCGTACCTCTCGTTCGCGAAACGGGCGGGTTATACGATAGTATTAAGCCGTTTGGCGCGGGCGGTAACGGATTTACGTTTGCTTCTTGCAATCCGTACGATATGCTTTACGTCGTACACGAAGCGATTGACGCGTATAAAAACCGTGAAGTTTGGCAAGATTTAATGAGAAAAGCGGCTATGACGGACTTTTCTTGGTCGCGTTCTGCCGAGGAATATAAAAAGTTATACGACAAGACGTTAAACGGCTAATATCCGTCGGTTGCTTGGCGATAAAAACCTATGATAAGCTCGGGGGGATGGGGTTAAACAAAGAATAAGAGGAAAATGTGAGAGTGCCCATTACAAAAGGAGAAATTAGATTAGGAGTTAAAGTATGAAAAAAGAACAAATTAACGAAAAAGAGGTAAAAGACCTTATCCAAGGCAAACTTTCCCGCTATTTCGGGGTAGCCCCCGCTGAGGCGAGAAAAGAACAGCTTTATAAGGCAGTCGTAATGAGTGTACGGGATATTATGCTCGAAAAACGGCATCAGTTCCACGTAAAAACCAAAGCGGCTAAGGCAAAACGCGTGTACTATCTTTGTATGGAGTTCCTTATGGGGCGTTCCTTAAAGAATAGCGTGTTTAATCTTGGGTTAAAAGATGCTTTTGCCGAAGCGTTGAAAGATTACGACGTTACGCTGGAAGAAGTGTATGAATTAGAACCAGACGCAGGGCTCGGTAACGGCGGCTTGGGACGTTTGGCTGCTTGCTTTTTAGATGCGCTCGCAACGGGTGATTATCCTGCTATGGGGTATTCTATCCGTTACGACTATGGTCTGTTTAAGCAAAAAATCGTCGAGGGTTGGCAGACGGAACTCCCCGACGTTTGGCTTCCGGGCGGCGAAGTTTGGCTTACGCAACGCAGCGATAAAGTATTTACCGTGAAGTTCGACGGTTACGTCGAGGAAAAGTGGACGGAGCACGGCTTGGAATCCATTTACCGCGATGCAAAAGAAATACAAGCGGTTGCGTACGATATGATGGTTTCGGGTTATGATAGCGAGGCGGTTTCCGTGCTTCGGCTTTGGAAAGCACGCAGCGTGCAAAACTTCGATATGAAACTCTTCTCGCAAGGTGATTACGCTTCCGTTATGAAAGACGATAACGAGGCGGATTTGATTTCTAAGGTGCTTTATCCTGCGGATAATCACGCAGAGGGGAAATCTTTGCGCTTGAAACAGCAATATTTCCTCGTTTCCGCATCTTTACAAAATATCCTTGCCGACCATAAGAGAAGATACGGTTCGCTTAAATTGTTGCCGAAAATGGCGGCTATCCACTTGAACGATACGCATCCCGCTTTGGCTATTCCTGAATTGATGCGTTTGCTTATCGATGAAAACGCTATGAGTTGGGACGATGCTTGGAATATTACGACGTCCGTTTGCGCATATACAAACCATACCGTTCTTGCGGAAGCGCTCGAAACGTGGCCGGAGGACTTGATTGCGCGTAGATTGCCGAGAATCTATACCATTTTGAAAGAGATTAACCGCCGTTTCTGCGAGGACCTTTGGTCGAGATTCCCCGGGGATTGGGATAAAATTAACCGCATGAGTATTATTTCTTACGGTATGGTAAAGATGGCTAACCTAAGCGTTATCGGCTCTAAAAAGATTAACGGCGTTTCTGCTTTACACAGCAATATAATTAAGGAAAGCATCTTTAAAGATTTTAACGACGTGTTCCCTGAACGCTTTACTAACGTT
>JAZRBK010000046.1:0-9851 GCA_045635025.1 Candidatus Scatosoma sp. | reverse complement strand
CGGGAGCAAAACGCTTTGCCGCACATAGCTTGGGAAACGACAAGGCTCAAAAGGCAAAGGACGCCTTAATCTTTTTGATACTTTTCCCGAGTTTACTTTTTCGTTTGCTGTTCCATAATTTACCTGACTGGATTGTTCGCTTTGAATAAGAATCTTTATCTTTTACTTGGGTATGCCTAAATGCTATTATTAACTTGAATAGCACAAATGGTTAAATGGAAATTAGATAAAAAACGCAATGTAATAGAAAATAAGCAGTATTTTCCTAGTGTTGGGGCTTTATTTGTGTTATAATAAAATAAAAAACAGCAAATGAGGTGTCAAGTGTTAATTACGGATAAGAAAGAATTGCAAAAGTATTCTACTGTACATAGACTATGGCAAGGAATACCTGCTATTGAGGTAACAAAAAAAGGACGTATCTTTTCAGCTTTTTATTCGGGGTCTACAAAAGAAACGTTAGGCAATTTTGTTGTATTGTTAAAATCCGATGATGAGGGGGAGAGTTTTTCTGAGCCGATAACCGTCGTGTTTCAAAAGGAAGGTAGGTGCTATGACCAGACGTTATGGATAGACCCGTTGGGGCGTCTTTGGCTTATTTGGGCGTATGCGTCCTTGGTAAATAAATGTGGCGTTTTTGGTGCTATTTGTAACGACCCAGATGCAGAAGAACTAGTTTGGAGTGATGTGTTTTTTATCGGAAAGTACGTAATGATGAACAAGCCTACGGTTTTGAGTACAGGCGACTGGCTTTTTCCGATTGCGGTTTGGGACCCAAACATAAAAATGTATGCTTTACCCCCAGAGGATTATACTGGGGAAAAAGAGCCGACTGGGGCTTTTGTTTACAAATCAATAGACCATCATACGACCTTTGAAAAAATGGGTGGGGTTAACGCTCCCCAAAGAGCTTTCGATGAGCATATGGTTATTGAATTAAAAAACGAAAGCTTGATGATGCTGATACGTACAAATTATGGTATTGCCGTATCATATTCTTATGACCAAGGTCATAACTGGACGGATGCAGTGGATAGTAAAATAGGTGGGCCAAGTTCGAGGTTTTTTATTCGTCGCTTAAAGTCTGGGAGGATTTTACTTGTAAATCATTATAATTTTACGGGTAGGAACAATCTTACCGCGCTTTTATCCGAGGATGACGGGAGGACTTGGAAATACTCTCTTTTGTTGGATGAAAGAGCGTGGGTGTCGTATCCAGATGCCGTAGAGGCGGAAGACGGATATATTTATATCATTTACGACCGTGAGCGCGGGGCTTTTAAGAACAATCTTGCGGAGGTTATGAATGACGCTCGCGAGATACTATTGGCGAAAATTACGGAAGAAGATATTATTGCTGGAAAAATCGTTGACTCAAAAAGCAAACTTAAATATGTGGTTTCAAAATTAGGTGAATACGTCGATGATGAAAATCCTTTTAATGAGGTTGGCAAATTTACCGATATACAATTAGCGACGGAACTTTGCAAAGGTAATTTCAAGGAGGAGAATTACACTGCTATATTTGATTATTATCCTATTGCTTGTGAAAATATGTGCGATTTAGATATAGAAAAACTAAACGCATTGTTTTCTAAATTAAAAAATGGTAGTGAGGACAGATTTTTAACAGTATTGGAGATAGTTCGTTTAATTCGTTCGGTTTCGGTTTATCAAAAGAATAGTATTCCTCTTGTGGATGAGGTTAAAAAGGTTCTTGAAATAAATATTCGTGAAAATCTTTCTATAACTCAAATCGCGCAAAAATTTCGAGTGAGTGAATATTATCTTATGCACGCATTCAAAAAACAGGCGGGGATTACTATTGGAGAATATAAATCCGCATTGCGAATTTCAAAAGCAAAACTTTTGTTATGCAATCAAGAAAAAAGCATTTCCGAAATATCCGATATTTGTGGGTTTGAGAGTTTGGAATATTTTTCGAGGGCTTTTAAGAATGTAGAAAGCATAACCCCTTCGCAGTATAGGGCGCTGAATTGTTTGGCGCAAAATAAAAAGTAAAATTATAGACATTTAATCACAGTCGTTTGTGAAATACCCCCAATAAAGATTATGATATAGTGGTGGATTTTGCGTTGGAAATATCAAGCGACAAAACTGTTCTTTAATCCATTATAGGATAGAGGAGATGTTTTTGGACACAACAAAATATCGCTTCGAATAAATGGGTTGCGTGGTATCGATTAAGGTTGAAAACTTAACGCTAATAGGGCATATTGATGGGGTGTACGTATTATTAAAAGACTTTGGTTTTATGGAATAAAAATGAAATCCCTTGCCGTATAAAATCTTGCACGACAAGGGGTTTTATTTTATGGGTAAATTATGGGTACAAAAATTGACTTGAAAAAATTACTCTATATTGAATATTTTAGGTTTGCCTTTTCGTTTACTTAGTTTCCTTGCTTTTCTTGGAAACGGAAGGGGGTTGATTATAGTAATTTTTATATGCCCGCGAAAATGCGTGTACGGAAGAGTATTGCAATTTATCGCTAATATCCGTAACGCTCTCGCCTTTTTCCAAAAGTTCTAAGGCAGCTTCCATTTTTTTACTAATGAAGTATTTATTTAAGGAAATCCCCATTTGCGTATGAAAATGTTTCGAAAGAATATTTACGTCGTAGAAAAACTCGTTTTCCAAATCGCTGATTTTCTTGATATTAAAAATATTATTATCAATATACGTAATGATATCGTGCGTTAAAATAGCGGCGTCCGTCTGTGCATACTGCGGAGCGCTTTTTGTTTTTTTAGAGATTTTCCGAGCGCACGCAATCAATATTTGCTCCAATAAAAGCGCGATGGCCCGTTCGGAATAAATATCTTCACTACGCAACTCTTGTAAAAGCCCTACGCAAAGGGGATAAAGGCTTTCCATATGGTAACGTCTGGTATCTTTCGCTTGACAGGTCTGCGTTATGTAATGAATGAGTCTATTTCCTTGCGACTTTTCCTTAGCATAAAAAGCTAAAAAGACAAAACGGAGCGGGTCTTGTTCGTCGGAAACGATTTTATGTATTTCGTTGGGAAAAGAGAAAAAGCAGTCGCTTTTCTTGATTTCTACGGGCATATCGTTGATATAAGAAACGCCTTTCCCGTCTACAACGTAGGTGATTTCAAAATAAGTTTGTTGATGGGGTTGAATAACCGTATCTTTTGCACAAAGCGCTTCTCCCGCCTGAAATAAAAAGTAATTCCTGCAACGCTTTGGATTTAACGCAAAAACGTGGTTGTACGAGATTTTATACTTATTTTTAATCATAATAAGCTCCTTAGTTGTTCGCTACGTAACTATTATAACAGAAAAAAAACCATTTGACAATTATTTCATTGTAAGAAGAAAAAAATGTTAAATAATTTATCGTGATATGATAAATACAAGGAAGAAAAGATATGTTATAATGATAATAAGAAATAATAAGGATAGGGGTATTATATGCTTATTAAAAACGCGTCGGTCATTTTGAAAGACAAAATTATTAAAACGGAAGTTCTCGTAAAAGACGGCAGAATTGCGCAAATCGGGGATAATTTAACGGACGAAGAGGTGTTAGACCTTGACGGCAAGTATCTTGCACCTGGTTTTGTCGATATTCACAACCACGGCGGCTACGGTTACGATTATATGGATAATACCGTGGAGGCGTTCGAGAACATTTTGCGTTTTCATAGCGATAACGGCATTACTTCTGCGGTGGCTTCTACCGTAACTGCTCCGCAAGAAACGATTGAAAAGACAATTGCGGTAGCCCGCGAGGTCGTAGGGAAAAAGGGTGCACACGCGAAACTTTTAGGCGTGCATTTGGAAGGACCGTATCTTTCCGTCCAAAATAAGGGTGCGCACGCGCCCGCGTATTTGAAAGTTCCTGCTGAGGACGATTACGGCTACATTTTGGATAACGCGGACGTTATCCGTCAAATCACGATTTCGCCCGAACTTCCTGGCAGTGTAGAACTTACGGAAAAACTCGTCGAAAAGGGTATCGTCGTATCAATGGGACACGATTACGCAATTTTACCCGAGCTCTTGCCCGTAGTGAAAGCGGGGGCTACCAATCTCACGCATATCTTTTGTGCGATGAGTATGGTTGTAATGAGAAACAACAAACGTTACGTTGGGCTTCGCGAGTACGGTTTAATCGACGACAAATTAACGGCGGAGGTGATTGCGGATAACCACCATATCACGCCCGAACTTTGGAAGATGATTTATAAATGCAAAGGTGCGGACGGAATATGTTTGATTTCCGACTGCTTGCGCGCAGGGGGGATGAAAGCGGACGGAACGCTGTATAGCTTGGGCAAGAAAGACGACCCGACCTCCCAACAATTTATGGTGGCGGACGGCGTAGCCGTTTTGGCGGACGGAAAGACGTATGCAGGTAGTATACAACCGATATCGCAAATGCTTAGAAATATCGTGTTCGACGGTGGCGTACCTTTGGTAGAGGCCATCAAGACGGTAAGTTCTACGCCCGCGAAGATTATTAAAGCGGACAAGGATATCGGTTCGATTGAAGTTGGGAAATATGCAGATTTTTGTGTCTTGAACAAGGATTTGTGTGTGGAGAAAACCATTATAGAAGGAAAAATAATAAAAAATTGAGGTGAAGTTATGAAAAATACGTATTATTGTTCTTCGGAAGAGTTTGTAAAAAACAGTAAAGTTCCCGTTCGCGTTATGCCGACGGAAGAATCTATGTACGAAGAGATTGGCGAACTTATGGCGAGCACGATTGAAGCGAACAACGCTAAGGGCGAGAAATCGGTTATCATTTGTCCCGTTGGTCCGATTGGGCAATACGCTTTCTTTGCGAAGAAGGTAAACGAACGCAATATTTGCCTGAAAAATTGTTGGTTTATCAATATGGACGAATATCTCGACGAAAACGACGAGTCTATCGCTTACGAAAATCCGCTCAGCTTCCACGCGACGATGGACAGAGTGTTGTATTCGCAAATTAAAGAAGAGCTCTTAATGCCGAAAGAACAACGTTTATTCCCCGAACCTAAGCACGAAAAGGAAATCGACGACCTTTTTGAAACGCTTGGCAAAGTGGACTTGTGTTTGACGGGTGTCGGTATCAACGGGCATATCGCGTTTAACGAACCGCCCAAAGCAACGGATGCTATTACCGATGAAGAATATAAAAACTGCGGTACGCGTTGCGCGGACATCGCTACGGAAACGGTTGTCAACAACGGTGCGAACAAGCTTCGCGGCGCGCTTGACATCTTCCCCAAGAGATGTATTACACTCGGTATGAAACAGCTTTTGAAAGCGAAAGTATTGAAAGTATACCTTTATTGTAATTGGCAATGGGGGATTATGCGTAAAATGGCGCTTGAAGAGGAGAGCCGTCTTATGCCCGTATCCTTCCTTCAATCGCATCCGAATGCCGAAATGGTCATTACGGAAGCTTTGTATGAATTCAAGTTATAAGAGGTAAGAAATTATGAAGTTTGGAACGTTGGTTCGACTGAATAACGTCGCGGATTGTACCGCTTCCTTTGAAAAGGTAAAAGCGATGGGATTGGAGAGCTGTCAACTCGTCTATAAACCTGAAACGTACACCTTAGACGACGCGAAAACTATCAAAGAAGCCGCGGAAAAGTGCGGGATAGAAATCTCTGCTTTCTTTGCAGGGTTTAGAGATAATTATACGGCTTGGGAACTTAAATACGATTTCCGTAACGCAGGATTGAACAGTGTTATGTTCGGCGCGGAACGCCTCAAATACTTAATCGGAGCGTTACCGTTTTTACAAGAACTCGGGGTATCGGATATGATAATCCACGCGGGCTTTGTGCCCAACGACCCGTTTGCCCCCGAATATGCGGAAATGGTTTGCAAAGTAAAATTGCTTGCCGACCGCGCGAAAAATTACGGGGTAAACGTGTTATTTGAAACGGGCGGGGAAAGTCCGATTACCTTACTTCGCTTAATTGAAGAGGTAAATACGGGCAACCTCTATATCAACCTCGATACGGGTAACTTGATTTTATACGGTTACGGCAACCCTTGCGAGGCGGTAATGACATTTGGACAATACGTTCGTAACGTGCACGCAAAAGACGCGCTTCCGCCCACAAATCCTTATAAAATCGGAGAGGAAAAAGCACTCGGCGAGGGCGTGGTAGACTTCAAAAAGGTGTTCACACTCTTAAAGGAACGCGGCTACGACCGTTTTATTACGATTGAGCGGGAAATTGAAGGCGAAGAACAAAAACGCGACATTGAACGCGGGTTCGATTATTTGAAAGAAATATTAAAAAATATATAAAAAAATATATAAAAGGAGAAAAATTATGAAAAAGAAAGTAGGTATTATCGGTTACGGCTGGGTAGCAGGAGCAAACCACAAGAGCTCTTACGCTCGTGCAAAGGACGTAGAAATCGTAGCGGTTTGTGACGTCAATAAGGCGGCTTTGGAACGCGCTAAGAAAGATTTCAATCTTCCCGACGAAGCGCTCTTCGACGATTACAAGAAGCTCATTGATAGCGGGCTTTGCGAAATGGTCGATATTTGTACGCCCAACAGTCTTCACTGTGAACAAGCGAAATACGCTTTGAACGCAGGGCTTCCCGTATCTATCGAAAAACCCGTTGGTGTAAACAGCCAAGAAGTAGAAGAAGTACGCGCATTGGCGGAAGAAAAAGGCTTGCCCGTATTCATTTGCTTTACTTGGAGACATATGCCTACAACGAGATTCTTAAAAGACGTTATTGATAGCGGCGCGGTCGGTAAGGTATACCATTGCTATATTAAATGTATTAAAGAGAGCGGTCTTTGGGAAGGTAGACGCTTAGAGTGGCGTTTCCAAAAAGAACTCGCTGGTACGGGCGTTCTTTGCGACCTCGGCTCGCATATGATTGACTTCTTGAACTGGATGAACGAAGATATCGTCGGTTTGTCCGCGAATATGGGTATCTTCATTAAAGAAAGACAAAAATTGGATTCCGACGAATGGGCTCCCGTTACGACGGACGACTATGCGAACATTCTCGCAGACTTGAAGAGCGGTGCTACCGCAAACATCGAACTTTCCCGTTGTGCAAAGACGGAAGGTCAGTTGGTAGAGTTCATTATCTACGGCGAAAAGGGTTATATCCGTTTCTGCAACTACGTAGGCGAAGGTTTGGAAATCTGCTACGGTAGCAAAGAAGAAATTGCAAAGGGTAAGCAACGCGTTGCTACGCCTGAACAATACGGCGAATGGGGCGCAATCTTCCAATCGCAATCGTTCGTTGATTATGCAAACGGACAAAGCGACAACTTCACCTCTACGATTGACGACGGTTTGCGTGCGCAAATGGTTATCGACGCGGCGATTAAATCGAGCCAAGAAAAACGCTACGTAACGATTGAAGAGATTAAAAAGGGGTTGAAATAAATGAAACATAAGCTTGGTATCATCGGATACGGCACGATGGGGTCGTGGCACGCGGAAAACGTGCGCGACCGCATCGCGGATTTAGACGTTGGTGCCGTGTACGACATTGACCCGAAAAGACGCGACTTAGCCAAAGAGAACGGCTTTAACGTTTGCGATTCCGCAGAAGAGCTTTTTCAAACGGACGTTGACCTCGTTTTGGTGGCTACTCCGAACAATTTCCATAAGTATTATAGCATTATGGCTATGGAAAAGGGCAAAAACGTGGTTTGTGAAAAACCCGCTTGTCTTAGCGTTGAGGAATTGGAAGAAGTGCTTGCCGTTAGCAAAAAGACGGGTAAGCTTTATACCGTTCATCAAAACCGCCGCTTTGATATCGACTATGTTATTGCTAAAAATATCGTAGAAGAGGGAAAGCTTGGGAAACTGTTTATGTTGGAATCGAGATTGTATTCCAATCGCGGTTTTTCCAAAGGCGGTTGGAAAGCGAAATACGAAACGGGCGGTGGACTTTTGTACGATTGGGGGATTCATCTGCTCGACCAAATCTTGTATATGATACCCGAAAAACCCGTGAGCGTGTATGCCGATTTGCATAAGGTTTATATGCAAGAGGTGGACGACGTTTGTAGTGTAACGATTACCTTTGAAAGCGGTTTAACGGCTCGCTTTTTATGCGACCTTTGGTGTCATATCAAAGAAGCAAGATGGCATATTCAAGGGGATAAAGGTACGGCGGTTATCCACGATTGGTTTGGGCAAGAAGGAAAAGTATTCCAAACGAAAGACGTCGGCGTAGAAGAAAGCGTAGGTTGCGTTTATACGTATAACGGACTTTCTACGAGTATGTATTCCCGTCCTATTCAAGAGCTCAATGAATTGCCTTTACCGCTCCCCGAAGTTTCCCCGCGTTGGGAAGAGTTTTACGAAAACGTGTTAGCGGCAATCGAGGGGAAAGCGGAACAAATCGTAACGCACGAACAAATCCTTAACGATATGAAAGTCTTGATGGCGGCGTTTGAATCGGTTAAAACGAAATCTGCCGTAAAGATTTCCCTTTGATAAGGAGAAAAGTTATGAAAAAGATAGGAATTATTGATTATTTTATCGACGAATGGCACTCGAATACCTATTTAGGGCTTTTCGAGAAAGCAAATAAAGAACTCGGGCTTGATTACGAGGTGGCGTACGGTTACGCAGAGATTGATAAAGAGGGTCGTTTAACGACGGACGAATGGTGTAAAAAGAACAACATCGTTCGTTGCAATACGATTGAAGAACTTTGCGAGAAGTCCGATAACATTTTAATCCTTGCTCCCGCGAACCCTGAAACGCACTTAAAGTATGCCAAAATAGCTTTGCAATACGGCAAAACTACGTATATTGACAAAACGTTTGCACCTAACTTAGAAACGGGAAAGGAAATCTTTGCGATTGCGGAAAAATACAACACGAAGATTTTCACGTCGTCTGCGCTTAGATATGCGGAAGAAATCGCGGATTTCAAGGATATTAAAAACGTAATCGTTACGGGCTCGGGCGGTAGCTTGCAAGAATACGTTATCCACCAAATCGAAATGGTGGTGAAAATGACCAAAGGCGAGCAAGCGAAGTACGTAACCGTATTCAATCGTCAAAAACAGGCTACGGCGATTATCGAGTTTGCGGATAGAACGGCTACGCTCAATTATTCGCGCAGTTCTTGTATTTTCTCCGTGGACGTGGAAACGGATAACGACTATTGCGATTACAGAAGAGTGGAAAAGGGAACGGAGTTCTACAACCTTATTTCGAGCATTTTGACGTTCTTTGCAACGAACAAAGAACCGTTCGCAAAAGAAGAAACGTTGAGCGTTCTTTCCATTCGCGACGCGGTTTTGAAAGCGGCAAACGGCAAATACGGCGAACGCGTTGCCGTGGCGGATTATTCGTTGTAAGACGATTTACGATGCGTGTTACGCGACACTTATAAAAAATACGAAAAAGCAGTTAAAAATAAAAAAAGAGGTAAATATGAACAGTTTTTTATTCACACAGATTTTGACCGAACTCGAAGACGCGGTCGGGAAAGAGAATTGCTCGATTAAAGAAATCGACAAAGTAACGCATAGCGCAGACTTTTTCTGGCTTTCCCGTATGTGGGTAGACAGAGGGGAAAGAATGCCCGAGGCAGACTTTATCGTCGCACCCAAAGACGCGCAAGAAACTTCTAAGGTTTTGAAAATTGCCAACTACTTTAAGTTGCCCGTAACCACTTGGGGTGGCGGTGCAGGCTCGCAAGGCGGTGCACTTCCCGTAGCCGGCGGTATCTTGCTCGACACCAAGCGTATGAACAAGATTTACGAGGTGAACACGGACAGTATGTATATCGAATGCGGAACGGGCGCGATTTACAAGCATATCGAATGGGCGGCAAACGAAAAAGGTTATGCAAC
>JAZRBK010000045.1:0-15497 GCA_045635025.1 Candidatus Scatosoma sp. | reverse complement strand
ATTTTGCAAGAAACGTAGATAAGCACTGTTAGCTCAACTGGATAGAGCGACGAGCTACCCGTTAAACAAAGCATTGATAATGCTTTGTAGGGGCGAGATGAGTGAGCGCATATGTCTGCGCGAACGGTGACCGAAAACAACGTACACATTGCGTTGTTTGAGAACGGTCTACGGCGTAGACCGACGAAAATTAAATAATGCACTGTTAGCTCAACTGGATAGAGCGTCGGTCTACGGAACCGAAGGCTAGGAGTTCGAACCTCTTACGGTGCACCAGGAAACACCCCTGCGACGTTGGTCGCGGGGGTGTTTTCCTTTGTTTCCGTAACAGTAACTCCAACTCCTAAATTAAATAGGAGTTCGCGCGAGCCGTCAGACACCGTAAAATATATTTCTTCCGAAAGACTATTTTGACGGCGAAGCTACAAGCGAAGCGAGTAACCTCTTACGGTACACTCCCATGTAGCGAGGAAACCGTCCTACGGAACGGAAAGACGAGCTCCCCCTTACAGCCCTCTCCTATCCTCAGCACATTTTTACTCCTTTTTTAATATACTGTAAATACAGGCAGTTGCCCGTATTAAATAATAGGAGTATATAATATGAGTTGTTTTGATAATGAAAACGGCTTCTGTTTCAATCCTTGTAAGCCTTGCAATGGAAACGTTCAAATCGTTTCGCCTATTCCCCGTTATATTATGGGTCCCATCGGTCCGCAAGGCCCTCAGGGCGAACAAGGTCCCCAAGGTATTCAAGGGGAACAAGGCCCTCAGGGTGAACAAGGTCCTCAGGGCGAACCGGGTGAAGTAACGCCTGCCGAAGAGGTAGCGGACGCAATCGTTACGGATGCAACGCCGACGAGCAACGCCGAAAAAATCAACGAGATTTTAGCGGCATTACGCGCAGCGGGATTGATGGAAACCTAAAACCCGACAAAATCTTTCGCACCTGCGACCCTCGCCGCAGGGGGGAGTTCCCTTTTCGTATTTGTTTTTACTTACCTTACAATAACCTTTCGCTTCCCTTTTACGCTTGGACGGATTTTTCCGTCTTTTGTCCTTTCGGCTGATACTCTTTTACGTAATCAAAATAGAGCTCGTTTACCGCTTCGCAATATTTCGCGGCGATTTGGTATCTATCCAAGCCCTCTTTGACAAAATCCTGTACGTACAAAGGTTTTCCAATAACCATAAACCGTTTGGGGATACTGTAATACACGGGATACACGGGCAAATCCACGCCCTCCGCGCGGAAATACTTCTCCGCGAGCATTACAAAACCAGGGAAAAAGTCGGTGAGCACCTCTTTATATCCGTCGTTCGAGTTCTCGGGAAAGAGCATTACGGGCACGTTTTTATCGAGCATTTGTTTGCTATACCGTAACGTTTTTCCAAACCGACCGTCGGGATAACTCGGCAACGCCCATATTCCCTTATACGCCCAAAGATTCACGACGGCAAGCACCGATGCCTTGAAAGAAGTCCAAAGTCCCGCTTTTTTGCCGCATTTTTGGATATAGAGCACGTCGCGAAGATAAGCTTTTCGGCTCGCGTAATTGCCGAACATCTGATACGCGCCCCATTTTGCCGCTTTCTTCGGGAAGTACAAATCCAAACTCGGCGGACCGCTTTTAGCCGAGTGGTTCGCGAGAATAATGCTCTTATCCTCTATCTCCCCTGCGAGGTTGAGGATTTCGGGTTTTTTGAAAACCCAACGCATCAGCACTTTCAACACCGCGTAGAATGGTTGCCGTTTTTTAGGATTAGGGAGTTTATATTCCTTTTCCTTTTTTGCCATAACTTTCTATTCCTGTAACGCTCGTTCTTATTGCGCGTTCACCGTTACCTTTTTGCCAAAGAAATACACACCTAACATGCCCGGTCCCGTAGCAGAGCCCACGCAAGGTCCTACGTAACCGATATGCACGTCGATTTCTTTTCCGAGCGTTTCGCAGATAATTTTCTTAAACTCTTGCGCTTCTTCTTCGCAGTCCGCGTGGCTAATCATAACTCTTTGATAGGGAATCCCGTCTATGAACGCCTCTTTCATAAGTTGTGCGCTACGCTCCATAGAAGTTCTTCTGCCTCTTACCTTTTCCAAGGCGAAGTTTCTACCCAAAGCGTCGGCAATGATAATCGGTTTAATATTCAAAAGCCCGCCAAAGAACGCGCTCGTTGCGCTAACGCGCCCCGCCTGTTTCAAATAGGTGAGCTTATCCACCGAGCCTACCATATTGACGGTTTGCTTATTTTCTTCTAACCAAGCCACCGTTTCCTCAATCGTCTTGCCCTCAGCACGGAGCTCGGAGGCGCGAATTGCCAACAGTCCGAGCGCATAACAACCGCGCAAACTATCCACGCAGATAATCTTCGCTTCGGGATATTCTTTAAGCACCTCGTCGCGAGCGACGTAACTGGTTTTTATCGAAGCGGAAAGTCCCGAAGAGCTGGCAATGTATAACACGTCGTTGCCCGCTTCTATAAACTTTCTAAACGCAGCTTTATACGATTCGATATTCACTTGCGTACTGATAAAACGCGCACCCTCGCGCATTGCGTTGTAGAAATCCTTAAAGGAAATCACACGCCAATCCAAATCCGCCTCGTAATCCTTACCGTCGCGGGAGATGTGCGTAGGCACGTACTCAATATCAAACTCGTCGCGGAGCGCCTTTTCCAAATCACTGCCGCTATCCGTCAAAATAACAAACTTTTTCATACTCTTCACCTCTGTATGTTTTTTCTTTTTTATTCCACAATTAACAGATAATCGTAAACTTCCTGTCCGCCGTCGATTTCGTACGTTTCCACCCGTTTATAGTTCGTCGCCATAAACTCCATAAACGCACTCTTTTCCTCGTCGGTAACGCCTTTACCGTACACGACGATAACAAACTCTTTATTTTGCACGTCAAGCTTCTCCGCGAGCGCTTGCACCGCTTCCGTTTTCGTAGGTTTACAAACGAGCATCGTCTTATCGGTAAAGCCCATATATCCGTCTTTTTCCACGTCAACGCCGTTCATCGAAGTATCGCGTACCGCACGGGCTACCATACCCGTAACCGTGCCTTGCATACTCTCTTGCATAATCGCGACGATTTCGTCCGCGTCGCCCGCCTCGTAATCTATCATCGAAAGCGCGGAATAGCCTTGCCCTACGTTTTTACTTTCCACGACGCGAATTTCGGAGTCGGTATAGATTTGCGCCGCTTGCTGCGCCGCCAAAATCACGTTTCCGTTATTGGGGAGCACGAACACCACGTCCGCATTCACTTCGTCGAACGCCTTAATGAAATCTTCTGCGGAGGGGTTATTCGTCTGCCCGCCGAAAATGACGTAATCCGCACCCATATCCTTAAAGGTCTGCATCAAGCCCTCGCCCGTAGCGACGGTTACGGTGGCGTATTTTCTTCTCGCGCGTTTGGGATTTTTGAGTTCTACACGTTTTTCCTGTTTTTCTTCCTTAACGGTTTCGTTATGTTGCAGGGTCATATTCTCGATTTTCACCGTTAAATATTCCCCGAACTTTTGACAATGTGCAAGTACCATCCAAGGGGTTAAGGTATGCACGTGGATTTTGACAATCGTACCCGTCTTAAACGCTACGATAGAATCGCCAATGGTAGACAAATACTCGATAAGTCCGTCTACGGAGAAATTATCCACGTCCGTCTTTGCTCTTTGGAGCTGTAACAAAAGTTCCGTGCAATAACCGTATTCCATTTCGCTGTCCTCGTTAAACTTGGACAAATCTATCGCCTTTTTCCCGCCGACCACGCTCGTGGCGAGTTCTTTGCCAACCTCCGAGCCGCTGAGAGCAAGACAAAAGCCCTCAGTGATATACACGAGTCCCGCGCCGCCGCTATCAATAACGCCCGCTTCTTTCAGCACCGCCAAAAGGTTAGGAGTTTTTTCGAGTGATTTTTGCATTTCGATAAGGTAATCGGAGAAAAACGCCCCTACCGAAGTTTCGTCCGTGATTTTACCGCAAGCGTTTTCCACCGCCTCGCGGGCTACCGTCAAAATCGTGCCCTCAACGGGGTGGGCTACCGCTCCGTACGCGCATTTTACGCCGACTTTCAACGCTTCGGCAAGTTGCGCGACGTTCGCCTTTTCGAGTCCTTTGAGCCCCTCGCCGAGCCCATAAAAAAGTTGGGATAAAATAACACCCGAATTTCCCCTCGCGCCGAGCAACATACCTTGTGCCATTGCTTGCGCTCTTTCCCCGAGCGCGTCGCTTTGACACGCAGCAAGGCTATCCAGCCCACCTTGTAAGGTCAGATACATATTTTCGCCCGTATCCCCGTCGGGAATAGGGAAAACGTTCAAATCGTTGACTTGCTGTAAATGTTCGTTTAAGTTTGCCGCACCGCCGAAAATCATCTTATCAAACAGCGCGCCGTTTATTTGCGTCGTTTCGTTCATAAAAAACAAAACCTCTCCTTTTCCTTCGTGTTGTAAAAGTATAAACTGTCCCTACTTTCCTATCATATATTGTAATATATTTCTGTTACGCAAGTCAAGCGTTTCAAAGTGTTTTCCCAAAAACGACCTACCAATCCCGCTCCAAACGCGAAAAAAACGCGTTCAACGCTACCCTGCCCCGCATAAACGGCGGAAAAAGCGCAAATGCTAAGAGGGTAAATGAAGCGAGGGAGCTATGGATTTATGGAAAAAGATTTAGACAAAAACGAACGCGACGAGCAGGTAAAACGTGCAAGAAATACGGACAAAACGGGAAATACGGACAAAACGGGAAACACGGGAAAAACGGAAACCCGTTTTGCCGAAGCGTATGCTATCGACGTATCGGAGTATATCGAAAAAAAGAACGGTTTTTTATATTTGAGCTGGGCGCGGGCTTGGGCGGAGTTTAAGAAAATCTATCCCGACGCCAATTATAAAATTAACGAGTTCGACGGCAGTTTTTGTTCAGGGAACGAAAAAATGGGTTATATGGTGCAAACGCAGGTAATGACAAACGAGCATACTTACGAGATGTGGTTACCCGTCATGGACGCGCGAAACCATTCTATTTTACAACCGAAAATGACGGACGTGAATAAAGCGATTATGCGGTGTTTGACGAAAAACTTGGCTATGTTTGGGTTAGGACTGTATATTTACGCGGGCGAAGATTTGCCCGAAACCCCGAAAAACCCCAACCCCATTACCGAAAAGGAGCTTTTGGAGGTTTGGCAAGTTCCCGACGTAAAAAAGACGGTGGCTTGGTTTGAAAACAGGTTTAACGTTCCTTTTGCAGAATGGAACGAAACGCTCGCAAACGATGCACGCGCCCTATTGAAAATCCAAAAAACAAAGCGGGAAAGCTCGTAAGCCTTCCCGCTTTTCGAATGGAAAATTGAAGTAATTTTTCTAGATTTATTTTATGGATTTATTTTATCCGCTGATTTTTTGAGGTTATTTTATTCCAACCCGTTTTCTTGTTTTTCTTTGCGTTTTGCGATTATCCACTTTACAAGCACGATAATATAATGCACCGCAAGTCCTACGGCGATTGCTTTTACAAGGTCGAAGATAACGGTAAGGGCAAACGTGAGCACCAATACGAGGATATCGTTCCATTTCTTGGCTTTGACGATAGCGACGAATTGTCTCCATTCGCTCATATTATAAGCTACCATTATCAAAATCGCGGCGATAATCGGCATAGGAATATAAGAAGCAAGCGGCATCAACACGACGAGCACCAACAAAAGCACGATTGCGTGCACCATACCCGAAAGCGGCGATTTTCCGCCGTTTTTCACGTTTGCGGCAGTTCTTGCGATTGCGCCCGTTGCGGGGATTCCGCCAAAACATCCCACTAAGATATTGCTCGTTCCAAGCGCGATAAGCTCGGTATTTGAATTGTGCTTATCCCCTATCATTTTATCCGAAACAACGCAGGAAAGTAACGATTCTATTCCCGCGAGTAACGCTATCGTAAACGCATTCGGCAGTAACGCAAGAACGCGTTCTCCCGTAATCGTAGGGAAATGGAATCGAGGCAATGCGGAGGATATCGTATAAAGCGAGCCTATCGTATTCGCGCCCACAATCGGGATAAGGCAAACGAGCGCACCCACGATTACCGCTACCAAAGAAGCGGGGATTTTTTTGAAAATCTTCGGCCAAACGATAAGTATCGCAAGCCCGAGCAATCCCACGCCAAACGCCCAAAAGCTGAACGTAGAGAAATGCTCTATAAGTAGCGCTAGCTTTTCCGTCGTTTCAATCGCCGTCGTACCCGCGGGGTAAGTCATCCCGAAAAAGTCTTTCAACTGCCCGATGGCAAGCGTAACGGCTATGCCCGACGTAAACCCGACTGTAATCGTATGCGGTATATATTTGATAAGCGAACCTACGCGCAAGAGCCCCATTAAAACGAGCAAAACACCCGCCATGACGGTAGCGAGGAACAACCCCTCCATACCCTCGCTAAGTATAATTCCCGCAACTATCGTAGCGAACGCGGCGGTAGGGCCTGTAATATTGACTTTGCTCCCACCCAAAAGCGCGGTGGCAAACCCCGCTATAATCGCGGTAAAGAGCCCTGTTTCCGGCGTAGCGCCTGAGGCAATCGCTAACGCTATGGAAAGCGGAAGCGCGATAATCGCAACGATTATCCCTGCGATTACGTCAGACAGATAGTCCTTTGTTTTATAAGTTTTGAATGCGGTAAAAACCTTTGGTTGAAATACTTTCATACTCTAACTTCCTTTGTGCTACAATATTATATACCAATCGAAAATAAAATGCAATAAAACAAGATAGGTAAAATAAAAAAAAGCGTACCTTAATAAGATATGCTTGACTTTTCCAAGAAGCGATGCTATAATAGACATAACTTCATGACGGAGGCATAGTCTCAGTTGGTTAGAGCGCTCGCTTCACATGCGAGAGGTCAGGGGTTCAAGTCCCTTTGTCTCCACCAAAAAAACAAGTGTACCCTTAGGGTGCACTTGTTTTTGCTTTATTTTTTCGCTTTATTTCCGCTAAAAACAAAATAAATAAGCAAACTAACGAATGCAACGGTTACGTTCAAAATAGCAAAATCGCCGAAAAGTTCGGTTACGTAAGGTTTTTCCGCCTCTGCGTGCCAAACGGTAGAAAAACCGCTACTCGTCAAATAATGAAAGGAAAAAAACGCCAAAACGAAAAACGAAACGCCGACGAGAAAGGTAATCAGCGACAATTTCAAAAAACTCTTTCTTCCTATCATATCCCACCGCCTTTAAGAGCCCGCCTAAAAGCCGAACGGCTATTCAAAGCGGATTTTTCCCTAAAAACAGTTTGTCAAACTTCCCTTGATTTCATACCCGCACGAAACGCTTTTCCTGCCACCCCGTTTTTTACGTATTTTTACGTTTTTTACGTATTCTCTACGACGGTATGTTTAATTTTGCTTTGATACTTTTTCCCGAGCAGGTACTTCAAACATTCGAGCGCAATCGCGTCGGTAGAATACTCCACCGTCAAAACCCGTTTTTCAAGGCTTTGCAAACGTGAAATATTATCAAATCCCGCAAGAGCAATCCCCCCTGCGCCGCCCGTCTTTTGTAAAACCTGCAATACGTAATAATCGGTAGAGCAGACTATCCCCGCCGCCTTTTGCGGTAGCGATTCGAGCTCGGTTACAAGCCGATAAGCCCTACCCGTATTCTCCATAGCCCGTACAAACCCTTTATACCTTAAAATCTGGGCGTTATTTTTAGAGAGTTTCCCTGCCAAAACGGGCGCGAAATAAACAATTTCCCCCGCTCCCGCCTCTGCCTCGTGGCGAGCAGTCAAATCGTACATAGCTTGAAAATCGTCCACGCCGATATACTGCAAGTCCCCCACGCGGTTGCCGATGAGCACGATAGGTTTCATTAGCGAACGCAAATATTCTACGTACCCGTTATCATCGCTACCGACGGAAAAGAGGACGATACCGTCCACGCCGATATAGTGAAAATACTCGACGGCTTCGCGCTCCGATTTCAATTTCTTATTAGAAAAGAGGAAGAGCACCGAATACCCCGCCCGTTTCGCCTGATTGACGAAGCTCATTGCGAGCCGAGAGAAATACTCGTTATACAAATCGAAGAGCACTACGCCGATGAGCATCGACCTACCCTTTCCCGCTCCGTTCTTTTGCAAACTCGGCACGTAGCCGTATTCTTTGGCGACGGCGAGTATTTTTGCTTTCGTTTCGGGGTTAATTTCGCCACGGTTATGCAAAGCTCTATCCACCGTGCCCTGCGAAACACCGCAAATGCGCGCGAGCTGCGTCGTGGTAACGTTAGAAAAACGCCTCACGCGATAACCACCTCCAACGTTTCCACCACCATTCTTTCAAACGCGAGCGTCGTTCCCTCTTGCATAAAGTCCACCTTTTTTCCGTTTACAAAGAGTGAAACCGCCCTTTCGCCCGCTCGTAATCCAAACGCCGAGAGCGTTATCTTCCCGCCGAGCACGGAAAGTGTGCGCGTATTCCCTGCAAACGTAACGTTCCCCCAAGCGTTTGCGACGCTCCAAAAATACCGTCCATCCTCTTGTTTCAAGGGTACAAAGCCGACGTAATTCTTCGTCATATCATAGGTAAAACCGCTATAAATAGGCAATAGCGCAAACGACGCCATCGAACGCGCGTAGTTCGAGCCGCACTCGATTTCGTTCCAAGGGTTTCTCCTTTCGCCGTCGTAACGAGCTCGTACCGCTTTGACGAGCTCTTCCCCCTCGCGACACATCCCCTCGGCTATCATTAGCCCCGCGAGCGCGTATTCAAAACCCGTCATCGTTTCTTCGCAATACCCGATAGGGATTTTGGGTTTTTGTACGCCGTCGGGATACGAACAAATTACCGTGCCCGCCTCGTCGTTGACAGCGAAAACGCGCCAAGTATTCACAACCTCCCGCATGCTGGTATGGTAGTTGTATTTATAAAGGCTATCAAGTGCCGTCTTTTTCTTGTCTTTATCGAAAATCCCCTCCGCTCCAATCAGATGGGCGTGCCAATCGGACAGCATTTGGTCGATAATGCACCCGCCCGCCACTTGATATTTGATTTCTTGTACCTCGTCGTTCCAATATTTTTCCGCCCCAAATGCGTCCACGACGCTCTTATCGGAAACGTCTACCTTTTGCATAAAGTATTCGCCGTTGAAAAGGTGCTCGTTCGTCCATTTTTTGCCCTTTTGGTAAATAGCACGGTACTCTTGCGCCCGTGCGCTATCGCCCACCTCGTCGGCAATTTTTGCTCCGCAATCGAGCGCTAGCAAATAAAACCCTTGCAGCCACGAACTCGGCCCGAATAACTCGGAGTCAAGGGTATGGTGTTGCCGTCCCTCTAAAACGCCGTCCTTGTTCAAATCCCAGCGGTCGGGATTTTCTTCCGACCACGCGTATTCGAGCATTTTGAAAATCTTGGGCGCGTGGGTTCTCAGCCACTCGTTATCCCCAGAAATCTTCCACTCGCGGTAACATTTTATCACTTCCCCCATCTGCCCGTCTACGCAAGCGCGGAATGGATTGAGTTCTTTACGCAGGGGCAAGGGAATACGGAAATTCGTTTGCCCGCTCTCGTACGTGCCGTAGTTTAGCGTTGCCTCACGCATAGAACGCTCTAAGCTCGGGAACAGATACGGGAGCGCGTATGCGTAATTCCAAACGTGCTGACAGCTTCCGTCGCAAGAACCCCCAACTTTAGCAACCCCCTCCCACGCCCAAAACGTGCCGTCCTCGTAACGCAACACCGTCGGAGAATGGAGCACGGACAAATTCGCACCTACCGCATCCATTACGGGTTTTGAAAGGGAACTGTTATACAGCGTATCCGTAAACGCCAAAGTCTTTTCGTATAATTCATTGAACTTCGTCAAGGCGTACTCCGCCGTTTCCGCAGACGAGGGAAATACCGTCGCGTAATGGTTTTTCCAACCCACAAGCCCCCCGTTTTCGTCTTTGAGCGGAGGGAAGCAAGTCGGCGTATATCCCCCGTATATGGGCGCATTCCACGTAAGCACGAAACGGATTTTGCGCAACTGCCCCGCAGGGATTTTCACGTAACCCACGAGCGTACCGTGGTCCTGTTGTCCCGCTTCTTTATAAGTACGTGCAGGCATACGCGCTTCCGAGGTAATATTATTCCAATAGGAAGTAATCCCGTCCTGCCATTCGCCTCTGTACCAATACGGTTGCACGTCCACGTCGTCGCAGTCGGTCGCTATCGCCAAATCGGCGTACCCAACTTCCGTGTTTTTCTTGTCCACAGAGCGGAAATACACGCCCTTATATTTCCCCTTTAACGGTTCGTTCACGCTCGCTTTCGCGGGATTTTGCACACTAAACGCGAGCGCGTACTCGATTTCCTCGTCCGTGTCGTTTTCAATCTCCCACTCAAAAAAACCTGCGGGCAAACAGGAGTTAAACTCGTCGTGCGGAATGAGCGGGTTAAACGCCGTGAGCGTAATCTTCGCAGGAAAATCCTCGCCTGAAAACGTGAGCTTCGCCATTGGAAACTTTCCGTCGAATACCACATTTCTAAAATGTGGATACCCCGCCATCGAGCCTCTGCGTATGCCGTACCCGTACGCTTCCCCTTCACCCGAATAATCTTCGCCTACGTCCCCGTGTAACACTCTTACTATCGTTTTTTCTTTATATTTCGCCTTGATTGCAAAATGGGAATACCCGTTAATAGATTTTTTATTCGAATTATTGAAAATCTCCCAATCAACGAGTTGCCCGTTGCCCGCAAGCCCCACGCAACCCGTGCCAATCCCGCCAATCGGAAAAGAAACGTGTTTGGTTTTTTCTCCCTCGTAAAGCATAGTTTTCCTCCTGTCTACTTTTATCCTATCCGCCTATAATTTGTCAAAGCAAAAGCCATTCTTTTCGCTTTTGCATTTTTATTATAATACAAAAAAATCCCCGTGTCAATATACACGGAACGATTTTTTTTGTGATTCTTATCTGATATTTTGTTATTCTTTACCTTTATGTAATAATTCTCATTTATCATTTGACATTTTGCGCTCGCCATTATATAATGTATATAATCAGGATTTTTGGGTTATACACACGCCTAAAAATCACAGAAAACGTTTTATTGCAAGGAGGCAAAACAATGAACATCTTAATGTTAATCGTATTGTTTGCGGTAATTCTTGCGGTATCGTTCGCGGTGCTTAATTTCTACCTTGTGAAAAAGTTGAAAGAGGGCTCGGAACGTATGCAGGAAATTGCAGCGGCTATACGGGAAGGCGCAAACGCTTTCATTCGTTACGAATACAAAATCGTAGCGATTATCGGTAGCGTTATCGCCGTATTGCTCGGCTTGGTAATTTCGTGGGAAACGGGTATTTCCTTCGTAATCGGCGCAAGTATGAGCGCGGCGGCAGGCTTTATCGGTATGAAAATCGCAACGTATGCGAACGTGCGCGTAGCAAACGAGGCAAACAATACCCGTAACACGGGTAAAACGGTAAAAGTAGCGTTCCGCGGCGGCTCGGTTATGGGTCTTTGCGTAGCGGGCTTCGCACTTTTAGGTATCTTGCTCGTTTACTTTATTTTCGGCGTAGGTACGGGTATGCTCAGCTTAACCGAGCTCGGCACGGTTCCCGTCAAGACCAACCCCATCACGGGCGGTACGTATAATCTTTCGTTAATCCTTTCGGGTTATGCGCTCGGTTGTTCGATTATCGCAATGTTTAACCGCGTAGGCGGCGGTATCTACACGAAAGCGGCGGATATGGGCGCAGACCTCGTCGGTAAGACGGAAGCGCATATCCCCGAAGACGACCCTAGAAACCCCGCAACGATTGCTGATAACGTTGGCGATAACGTAGGCGACGTAGCCGGCTTGGGCGCAGACCTTTTGGAAAGTTACGTAGGCGCGATTATGTCCTGCGCGATTTTGGCTATCGAACTCTTTACGCACAACGCGTTATTTACTTCCTCTTCGCTGTATGCAAAGATGATTATGTTCCCGATTTTGTTCGCGGGTATCGGCTTGATTTCCTGCGTACTCGGTATCGCGTTCCCGCTCGTAAAGAGAAAGCTTTCGGATAATCCGCACTTCGAACTTAACCTAGCCACGTGGATTTCGGCAGGACTTGCAATTGGGCTTGGGTTCTTGCTCACGTTCTTTATGTTCCGCGTAGAAGACGCTGCACAAATTAAAGAGGCAGGTCTTAAATTGGGCTATCTCACCCCTTGGATTGGCGCGGGTATCGGTATCTTGTCTGGCGTTATCATCGGCATAATTTCCGAATATTACACGAGCTATGATTATAAACCCACCAAAGGTATCGCGCACGCAAGTAAGGAAGGTACGGCGCTCACGATTACGCAAGGTATGGCTACGGGTATGATTTCCTGTATGCTCCCCGTCGTGTGTCTTGGTATCGCGATTTTCGTGTGCTACGCGCTCGGCGGTATGTACGGCGTAGGTTGCGGCGCTATGGGTATGCTCTGCTTCGTGGCAACGACCGTTTCCGTAGATACCTACGGCCCGATTAGCGACAACGCGGGCGGTATCGCCGAAATGAGCGGCTTGGATAAGGAAGTAAGAACGATTACCGATAAGCTCGACAGCGTCGGCAATACCACGGCGGCTATTGGTAAAGGCTTTGCTATCGGCTCGGCGGCGCTCGCTACTATCTCGATGATGAGCAGTTATTTGTACTCGTTTATGGATGAATTGCTTTTGAATATCATCGACGGTTACGTACTCGTCGGCGCGCTCGTCGGTGCAGCACTCCCCTTCTTGTTCAGCGGTATGCTTATCAACTCGGTTGCGAAAGCAGCGAGAAATATGGTAAAAGAAGTTAGACGGCAATTTAAGGAAATCCCCGGTATCCTCGATGGTACGGGCAGACCCGACTATAAAACGTGCATCACGATTTCCTCGCAAGGCGCTTTGAAAGAAATGATTGTCCCTGCGCTCGTGGCGATTTTGTTCCCCGTGCTTTGCGGCTTCCTGTTCGGCGCATATTTCGTCGGAGGTGTATTAATCGGAGCGACCTTCTCGGCAATTATGCTCGCTATCTTTACGGGTAACGCAGGTGGCGCTTGGGATAACGCGAAAAAGTACATCGAATCGGGTGGCGTAGAAGGCACGGGCAAAGGTACGCCTACGCACGATGCGGCTGTCGTTGGCGACACCGTCGGCGACCCGCTTAAAGATACCGTAGGTCCTTCTCTCGATATCTTGATTAAGATTATGAGCACCGTGTCTTTGGTTTGCGTAGCCGTGTTTAAGACGTTTAACTTGATGTCGTTGTTCTAATTTTTATACAAGCATTTTTATAAAAACGGTTTTTATCGAAAGTATTTTATAAAAAGCGGTTGCATAAAAAAATATCCACCCGTTTTGGAGCGCATAATACTCCACGGGTGGATTTCTTTTTTTGTGATTGAGCCTTATTCAGTCTTAATGAATTGCTTATTGATTATATTTCAGATAAAAGCGGCTTACCCTTTCGGATAAGCCGCTTTGTTTCATTTACCTACAAAGTAGTTTCTACACTTTTTACTACTCAAAAATCCTTATTTGCGGGGATTTTTAATATTAGCTTGAAGAGATGTGTATAGTGAACAGTTGGTCGTGTATATTTATACCCTTTTTTAAGCGTTTTGTTTGTCTTATGCATACATATTGCATATTTCGTCGAATTATGTATATTTATGCAAAACGCGGTAGCTGTAGGTTTTTGGTACTTTTTCGCCCAATTTTTCGTAGCTGGTCTTGACAGTCCTTGGCATTTTGAAAATGCGTTAATCCCTTATAAAACCTGACTTTTTCGGCATTTTTCAAGTGCTTTTTATTGCTAGCCTTAACAACACCCACTATCACCGCAAGTCTTACTATAATTTGGCTATGGTTTTGATAGTTTTATCGTTAGTAAACATGACTATTCTTCGTTCTCTTTGCCTTGATTGCAATAATACTCATACTCTAAAACCGAAGCACAAATAAAATCTATCCCCAAACCGTCAAAACCAACGTATATGCGACCGTCCGCCATTTTGGACATGACGATTTCACAATCGCCTTTTTCTGGGAAGAACATTTCCATCGCAATATCCTTACAATCCATAAACATTAATTCTGCAAATTCTTTTTCGCAAAATTTCTCTTTGATTGTAAAAGAAAGCATAAACTTCTTTTCTTCGCCCCCAAACATTCTCAATGAGCCCACCTTTACTTTTAACACGGTCGGTTGCAATTCCCCAAAAGCATCTTTCCAACCTTCAACCAATTCGGCATAATTATTATCTTTTCGCTTGGGCTGTTTCGAGCGTTCTCCAAAAGCAATAATCATATTATCTTCACTATCAATTTCTAACGACGGACAATTTGATAATTCTATCTCTCTACCGTGCATAATGTCTTCCAACGGCTCATACGGTACGTAAATATCTATATCTTGACCTTGATTATCCCTTAAAGAAAACGAAGTCATATCTACGCCACCGCCCAACATTTCTAAACGCTCTTTTAAGCGGTGGTCCCATTCCGTTCCAATTTCGTCATCTTTCAAAACTAAACTCTCCACCGTTTGCGAAGCGCTTGCCGAAATTTTGATAAATCCATTACCCGTGCGATATTCGTTTTTCTTTTTACCAATCAACTCTATCTCGCAATAAATGTCTAATATATCTTCCGTAGCAATTTCATAAACGTCGCAATTTTCAAGCACAACTAAAAGAGATTTATACCCTTTCAAAAATTCCTTATTGACTACTATCCTTTCCATATTCAATCTCCTTTTTTTATCTTACTTCTCTATAATACTATACAAGCTTACGAGTTTAACTCTACATCAACGCTAAAACTTCGTCGGCGTTGGTGTCGGGTTTTACTTTAGGCATAACTGCCTATCCGTCTATTTCTCCATACCGCAGGTATAGCATTGTTTGGACAAGAGTTCTTCGTTTTTGATACTGTTATACAATCTAAAACCGCCTGCAAAATTGTATGTGTCAAAGCCGTTTTGGGTTAAAATACGGGTTGCCAAATAACTGCGAAGTCCGCTTTGGCACATTACGTAGATTTTCTTAGTTTTATCCAGTTCACCCAAACGCCCTCTTAAATCGTCCAACGGAATATTGATAAATCCGTCCGCGCGACCGCGCATATATTCAAACGGCGTGCGCGTATCAAGCAAAATTACGTCCTTTCTTTCTCTTAACGCAGGGATTTCCTCATAATAAAACTGCCTTACGACCCCGTTTTTGATATTGTCCGCAACAAAACCTGCCATATTGACAGGGTCTTTCGCCGACGAATACGGCGGAGCGTACGCAAGGTCTAAATCCTTCAACTCATCCGCTTTCATGCCTGCCCGAATGGCGGTTGCAATCACGTCAATGCGTTTATCTACGCCGTCGTAGCCGACGATTTGCGCGCCCAAAATCTTATAAGTACCCTTTTCAAAAAGGAGCTTCACCGTCATTGCCGTTGCGTTCGGATAATACCCAGCGTGCGAATTTTGGGTTAAAATCACT
>JAZRBK010000044.1:0-1479 GCA_045635025.1 Candidatus Scatosoma sp. | reverse complement strand
AGCAGTGTAATCATCGTAAAACCCTGCGAAGAAGGCAGAAATTTCAATACCGCATTGTTCAGCGGCCGCCTTGATAATTTTTGCGCTTTCCAAGGTGTATTTTTCAGGTTTATAAACCAACTGACAGCTTTCCAGATTCATCGCCTTTACCTTTTCAAAGGAGGCAACGCAATCCTCAATGTTTTTCAGTCGTACCAACGTTCCAAACTTCATGGTATACTCCTTACTAATTATAAATTAAATTCGTACAAGCTTTCCGTGATAACCATTTCCGCATTGGGATGGGATTGCAGGAAAGATACGGGCATAAAGCGGGATTCTTCTTCCAGTGCCATCTTACGCATAATCCCCCATTGCCAATTGCAGTACAAATACACCTTCAGCGTCTTGGCTTTCAACAGCTGTTTCATCCCCAACGTGATACAGCGTTTCGGGAAAATATCCAATGCGCCGCGAAGCTTGTTTGCGCCGTTGTTGACTACCGTTTCCGTTGCAATATCCGCACAGCGCGTAGCGCAGTTTTTGTATTCTTCATCGGTGATAGCATCCGTTGCCTTCGGCGGTTCGTTAAACGCAATATGACCGTTGATACCGACCCCCGTCAAGCACAAATCTACTTTACCGAGCGTTTCAAACAATTCGTCGATTTCCGCTTCCTTCTTCGGCTGAGGGAACAAGCGTTGGGATGCAGGCATCAAAAGTTCTTCTTTTACCTGTGAATACAGTACTCTGTCCATAGTCGCCTTAAAGCTGAGCGGATTTTCATAGGGAATGGTCTCATCGTCGCCGACAAGATATTCGTCCATGTTGATAAACCAACAATTTTTCAAGTTGATGTTTCTGCCGTTTACCTTTTTCGCGAAAATAGGATACTGCCCGATAGGCCCTACGGGACAGATAATCACCGTCTTTTCGCCTTTCGCATTGTTTTCTTCAATCGCCGCAGCCATCAATTCTGCAATTTCTTCCATCATATCAGGCTCGGTTTTCATCACTCTTACGGGAATTTTGCTGTTTTTTACAAATTCTTCCGAAGAACAGTAATACGTATTTATCATAATTACACCTCTAATTTTTTTATTATTTTTCCTTCGATAATCGTTGCATCAACGGTTAAATCTTCGTTCAAGATACAGAAATCGGCATATTTACCAACCTCAATCGATCCGATATCTTTGTCTGCTTTTACAATCTTCGCAGGGGTTAAGCTGACCGTTTTGATAGCTTCCACCAAAGGCACGCCCCCGTCGAATACAATGTTTCTCAACATTTGCGAAATGGGCTGTATGCTACCTGCATACGTCTTTCCATCAGCCAAAACGGCTACGCCGTCCGCCACCTTAAACTGCTGTGAGGTCGGGTCGTCTTTCTTCCCCAAGCTGTACAGCGTTCCGTCCGCTTTCATACCGCCCGCACGCAAACAGTCGGAAATCAAACATATTCCATCTGCTCCCTTACATCTATAAATCATCTTAAACA
>JAZRBK010000043.1:0-5648 GCA_045635025.1 Candidatus Scatosoma sp. | reverse complement strand
ATACGCGGCGAAAAGAGGGGGATTAAAAGCAACGAAAAAAGGGGTCTACCGCTTGGCAGACCCTCATATTTATAATATGATAAGTAGTTTTAGTTCAAAGCAGCGAGTTTCTTCGCAAGCTTCGCCTTTCTGTTGTTTGCGTTGTTCTTATGGATAACACCTTTCGTAACAGCGCCATCGATAGCGGAAACCGTTTCAGGGAAGAGCTTCGTTGCAGCTTCCTTATCGCCTGCGTTCACAGCTTCAAGGAACTTCTTCACTTGCGTTTTGAGCGCGGACTTAACGGCTTTGTTTTGCATCGTTTTCTTTTCGATAACCAAAACTCTCTTTTTTGCGGATTTAATATTAGGCATAATGTTCTCCTTTCTTGTATAATACCATATTTTCTTGCATTCATTTAATTGCGTAGACTATTTTAACATAATTTCGCGTGAAAGTAAACTGTTTTTTAGGTAGATTTTACGAAAAACCTTAAAAAAATAAAAAAAATCCCAATTTGGAGGAAAAAATGCGTATGCAAAAGGGCGGTATAGCTTTTTTTGATAGTGGAATCGGCGGCTTAACCGTCCTTAGTGAGTGTGTAACCCGTTTACAAGACGAAACTTTTTACTATTTCGGGGATAACCGCCACGCTCCTTACGGCAACTTACCCGAGCGAAAAATTAAAAAGCTGGTATTTCGCGCTTTTCGTAAGTTTGCCCGTCTAAAAGTGAAAGCGGTGGTGCTCGCCTGCAATACGGCAACGGCGACGTGCGTTGAGGATTTGCGTAAAAAATACGCCTTTCCCATCGTCGGCGCAGAGCCCGCTATATTCTGCGCGGCAAAGAGCGGGGGAGAGGTTTTTATCTTGGCTACCGCCGCTACCTGCGCGAGCGCGCGATTCCGTGCGCTTTTTCTCCGCGCGCAAAAAAAATATCCGACCGCGCGGCTTTGCGTTTGTCCTTGTCCTCACTTGGCGGGTGCGATTGAAAAACGTATCCGCCGAAACGGGTTAGACGGAGAACCGCTCCCTTTGGAAAAACTGTTGCCAAAAGGTTCTCCCAGCGCCGTCGTGCTTGGGTGTACGCACTATATTTATATAAAGAAAGAAATAGGGGAGTTCTATAACGCGCCCGTTTACGACGGGAACGCGGGGATTGCCGCTCGGCTCGCTTCGCTCGTTGCGCCCCAAACGGAAAAGAACAGGGAGGGAAAACCACTCGTAACCCCGCCCAAAAAACAGGGGCAAAAACCGCCGATTTTCTTTCTTGGCTCGCAAAAAAGGGAAAATGAACGCGTTTTCGAACAAATGTTCGTGAATGTCAGGAAATAAAAGGGATTCAAGTGGTTAAAAATCCCAAAAAAATCAGATTTTTTTCAAAAAACCTGCTCAAAATTGTTGACAATGGTTAAAAGTGGTTGTATAATAGTATCAAGACTAAAAAAATGGTAAAGTGTCTTATTGCCGAAACAAGCGAAAGGAGGTAGAGCAAAAATGTTCAAAGGCGTTTTCGAGCATCAATTAGACGACAAGAACCGTTTGCGGATTCCTTCGCGTTTCAAAAAGGAGCTCACGGGCGAACACGGTGAAAAGACGTACAGCTTTTTCCGTGGTATGAATAGATGTATCTG
Source organism: Candidatus Scatosoma sp. (assembly GCA_045635025.1). Taxonomy (GTDB): domain Bacteria; phylum Bacillota; class Clostridia; order Christensenellales; family Borkfalkiaceae; genus Scatosoma. The sequence continues at coordinate 4,037 of JAZRBK010000043.1, read as the reverse complement.
CGTGATGGCGGACGATTTGCTCGACGACACGATTAGCTCGCTTGCCGAAGAGGGGATTTCCGAAAGTAACGAAGCTTCTACGCTTTTTTTTGGGAGCATATTCTCGGCGGAAGAGGACGGGCAAGGACGGGTAGTTTTGCCTGCTTCGCTTAGAAAAATGGCGGGGATTAAAAAGGACGTGGTTACGCTCGGTAGGGGGAAGCGCTTAGAGATTTGGGCGGCGGAACGCTACTACGAATATCTTGAAGGCGTCGACTACGACAAAGAACTCAAAAAACTCGGTATATAATTCCTATTATATATCCTATCACAAATAGCTTTGCACGCTACGTAAAGCGCAAAAGCGTAAAAGTGCGTTTGCCAAGCGGCAAAAAGGAAGTTTAAGTTAAGGAAACGGGGAAATGTTGCAGTTTTCGCATAAATCGGTTATGCCTAAGGAATGTATGGACGCGCTCGCGTTAAAAGACGGCGGGATATATTTCGACGGTACGGTTGGCGGCGGCGGACATTCCTACGGAATATTGCAAGGCTCTTCCCCAAGCGGCAGGTTGATTGCCACCGACTTGGACGAAGAAGCGATTGCGGCGGCTACCGAGCGACTTGCACCCTTTACAGGGCGGTTTTCGATACATAAATCCAATTATAAGGATTTCGAAAGGGTGCTTGAAAAAGAGGGCGTGGACAAGCTCGACGGAGCAATCCTCGATTTTGGGGTTTCTTCTCACCAAATCGACGACGAGGATAGGGGCTTCTCCTATCGCAGCGCGAACGCGCCACTCGATATGAGAATGGACCAATCTTCCCCATTGACGGCGGAAACCGTCGTGAACGGGTATACGGAAGATAAACTCGCTTGGGTTATCAAAACGTACGGCGAGGAAACGTTTGCAAAGCAGATTGCAAGAAATATCGTAAAACAACGGGCGGTAAAGCCCTTGAAAACGTCGGGCGAGCTCGCGGAGATTATCCGTAACAGTATTCCCGCTAAGTTCCGTTTCGGTGCTCCGTGCGAAAGAAAGACCTTTCAAGCTATCCGTATCGAAGTGAACGGAGAATTGGACGGTTTGTACGAATTAACGCTCGCGCTGACGAAACGCTTGAAAGTAGGGGGACGGATAGCGATTTTGACGTTCCACTCGTTAGAGGACAGAATTGTAAAGGAAGCGTTCAAGTATTTGGAAAATCCTTGCACCTGTCCGAGCAGTTTCCCTGTGTGCGTATGCCGGAAAAAGCCTGAAATTAAGATTATCAGGAAAAAGCCGATTACGGCAAGCGAAGAGGAATTGGAAATCAATTCCCGTAGCAAATGTGCGAAACTTCGCGTTGCCGAAAAAATATAAAAAGGTATTACGAAAGAAAGGACGAAAGAAATAGCAAAAAGCAGAACGTTTATAGGACGATTGTAACGTCATTGTCAAGTAAGATAGGGAAAAACGGGAAAACAAAAGTAAGGAGAACAAGACGATGGACACGGTATTGGAAAGACAAACGATAAAATCCGCCGCAGAACAACAGGCGCAGTTGCAGCACAACGCTATGATAGCAGAACGCTACCGTAGATTGCAAAACGCCGAAGCAAATCAGTTCGGCGAACATACCGAAGAAACGCGAAATGAAAGCAATTACACCGTTCGCGCGTCTGTCCTCGCGCCCGAAGCTCCCGTTATGAACACGCCCGTGATGAACGCTCCCGTAGTGGATGCACCCGCACAAGAGCAAGTTCCCCAAATCACGCAATACGTCCGCACGCCCGTAGAAAATCCCGTTTTCACAACGGAAAAGTTCGACGTTGTAAACGAAAATAAAGCGGTAGCCCAAGAGGTGGCGGTTGCAAGTGCCCCCCAAGCGGCTATATCGCCCGCGCCCGTAAGCGCATATACGGCTACGGCGGCGATTGCTTCCGAGGTGCAGTACTCCTTGTCGCGTGCGGCGAAGATAGTAATGGCGGCGTTTGCGGCAATCGTAATGGTAATGCTTACGCTCATTTGCGTAAACACGCAGATTATTCAAAGAAAATCGGTGGAGCTTGATAACTTGCAAATACGTCGCGACGAGTTGATTGAGGAAAATCAAGAACTTCAACTCCGTATCCAAAGAGCACGCTCGGAAGAAAGTATTCGCGAGTACGTAGAAGAGCAAAACGGAAATTAACGGAGCTTGATAAAAAAAGAACGGATACGGCGCGAATAAAATCTTATAAAAAGCGCGGAAAAAAAGACGAAACAAAAGGTATGACTTGGACGAACGGATAATAGAATATATAAAAACCCAAATAAAAGAGGTGTTCCGTTATCAAAAAGCCAAGTCCACAATATTCTATATCAATTTTACGAAAGAGGTTATTTGCCGTAGCAACGGCGGTAACCTTTCTTTTTTGCGCGCTTTGCGCCCGTTTTTTCTACGTGCAAGTGCTTTGGCAGGAAGAACTAAGTTACCGCGCGCTCGACCAATGGACGCGGGAGATTCCTATCGTAGCTGAGCGCGGAAAAATCACGGACAGGAACGGGGTTGTGCTTGCGGCCAATACAACGCCGTACACCGTTTCCGCGCGTTCGAACGCGGTTACGGACAAATCGGCGGTAGCCCGCGCCTTAGCGCAATCGCTAACGCTAAACGAGGGGGAGGTTTACGAGAAATTAACGAAGAAAAAGGCTTCGGAAATCACGATAGCCAAGCGGGTGGAAAAGGAGAAAATCCAAACGTTAGCGGAGCAAACGTTAAGCGGAGTGTATTACGCGCGGGACAATATCCGTTTTTATCCGAAAGGGGACGCGCTTTGTCAGGTGCTTGGGTTTACGTCCGTCGATAACACGGGTACGACGGGAATCGAAAAGTACTACGATAAATACCTTGCGGGCGAGCGCGGGGAACTCTTGTATGAAACCGACCTTGTGGGCATTGAAATCGAGGGGAGCGTCGCTACCTATCTTCCCGCCGAGGACGGCTATAACGTAGAACTCACCATAGATTACGGTATACAGGAAATCGCCGAGAGCGCGTTGGAGCGCGTAGCCGCGCAACATAACCCCGTTTCTGCCGAATGTATCGTGCTCGACGTGAACAATTTCGAGGTTTTGGCGTTAGCCAATTACCCGTCTTACGATTTGAACGAAGTGCCCAGAAACGATGGCGAACTTTTGAATAAACTTTCGAGAAACGCGCTCGTTTGCGATATTTACGAGCCTGGTTCGACTTTCAAAATTATTACTTCCGCTATCAATATTGAGGAACATTTGCAGGGCAATCCCAAAGCCGTTTCGACAAATTACGTCTTTCCAAGCTCCCGTACCCGCGCGGTGGACGGTACGACGGTTAAGTGTTGGAGCAATCACGCGAACGGAAAACATAGCAACCAAACCTTAGCCGAAGCCCTCAATAACAGTTGTAACCCCTGCTTTACCGATATGGCGTTGTCGCTTGGGAAAGAAACGTTTTACGAGTATCTTTCCGCGTTTGGGTTCGGGCAAAAAACGGGAATTGACTACGGCGGCGAAGCATACGGGATTTTAATGCCCGAAAAAGCGGTTCGCGGTTGTGATTTGGCGCGTATTGGGTTTGGGCAAACGATTGCCGTTTCGGGAATACAACTCGCTTGCGCCACGGCTTCGGCGGTCAACGGCGGGTATTATTACACGCCCCACCTCGTAAGACGGATATACGCAAACGACGGTTACGAGTATATGCGCGCGGACGTGTCGCCCGTTCGCAAGACGATAAGCAAAGAAGCTTCTTCTACCTTGGCACAAATGCTCGAAGGAGTCGTTCGGGAGGGGAGCGGTAAAAAAGCGGGCGTCGAGGGATATAGGGTAGCTGGGAAAACGGGGCTTTTCTTGAAAAAATGCGCAAACTTTTTAGACTGAAAATCCAAAAAATGATGTAAATAAAGGCAAAATTGAGCTAAAATATATGTTTTTTGCAAGAAAGAGGAGGGCTCAAAAATAGACAAATGGTAATAATGAATTAATTATCAAGCTAAAAAGAAGAATAAAATGTCACTCGTTTCTAAAATTTTTTTAAAAATCAAAAATATATAAAAC
>JAZRBK010000042.1:0-2265 GCA_045635025.1 Candidatus Scatosoma sp. | reverse complement strand
GTATAAGAACTTAAACGAGCTTTGTGAAATTTTGCGTTATACTGGCAACGAAAGTGAACGTATAGAACGCTATGAAAGCATCGCGAAAACGATTTTGGCAGGGCTTAACAAGTATGCTATCGCTGAAAATGACAAGGGAGAAAAGAAAGTCGTTCACGGTTGGGGGAATAAACTCTCTTATAAAATCGGTAGTTTTTGCGACAACGACGGCGTTTCCCGCGACAGCGCAACGGCGAACGCATTTTGGGTGTTGTCGGGGGTAAACGATTCGATTGATATGAAAGAGCATATCGTTAAAGCCTACGAGCGAATGGATAGCAAATACGGTATTAAGACGTTCGAGCCGTATTTTGCTCCCGAAAATAAGGACGTGGGAAGAATTACGTCTTTGCCGAAAGGTACGGCGGAAAACGGCGCGACCTATATCCACGGAACGCTGTTTACAATTTGGTCGCTCTTTGAAATGGGCGAATACGATAAGGCTTGGGAGCAAATTTTCAAGATTTTGCCTATTACCCACGAGTTGATTTCTACGTCGCCTTTCGTAATGCCTAATTCCTATGCAGAAAATCCCGAACAAGGTATGGACGGCGAATCGATGAGCGACTGGTTCACGGGCAGCGGTTGCGTGCTTGGTAAGGTATTGTTCTTCTGCGTATTCGGTGTGCGTCCTAATTTGCAAGGCGTAGAAATTTGTCCTGCAATCAATAAGAAGTTTAATAAATTGCAAACGACGCTTTCTATCAAGGGCGGTGAGATTACGGTAATTTATAGATACGTTGGGCAAGGCAAGCGTACCTTTACGGTAAACGGAAACGCCGTATGCGGTGAATACGTCGCAAAATACGCTACGGATAAAATCACGCTTTCTAATGAAGAAGTTGCAGGAAAAAAGATTGTCGTAGAAGTTTGCGATTAACAGGAAAACATTAATAAAGGTCGAGTATGCTAAATTCTAATATTGTGCAAGAAACAAAAGAAATAACGCGCATACGCCTTTGCAGCGGGGATGTAAGAACTTGCGTTTTCTTGGTGAAAAATGGGGGAAACGACGAGTTTACTTTGATTGATGGCGGCTTTGACGAACATAACGTTGTCAATCAATTACTTCCTTGTTTACAAGAGTTAGGCGTTCCGCTTTCAAAAATTTGTCGGTTGTTATTGACGCATAGCCACGGTGATCATATTGACGGCTTGCCTGCACTATTACCGCTTATTCCTAATGTGGAAATTTATGCGCATGAAAGCATTGCGCCGCGAACGCATACATTGACGGACGGTATGGTGATAGGCGATATCAAGGCGGTTTATATGCCTGGACATACCGAGGATGGCTTTGGATTTTTGGATGTAAGAACGAATTCGCTTATCAGTGGCGATGGAATTCAACTGTGGGGTATAGAAAGATTTGGCGTAGGCGCGGATTTACCGAAAGAATATTTGCAAACGCACGATAAACTGTTGTCTATGGATATTCGCAATATTTTCAGTTCACACCCTTACGATTTTTTAGGTGAAAGAGCTTTGGGATATAAAAATTGCAAGGATTATATTCAAGTAAGCAAAAATAATTATTTGGAATTGATAGCCTTTACAAAGAAGTGGAGAAAGGAAAATAAAACGGCGCGTGAGATATGCGATTTATTTGAGATAGAGCATCTCAAATATCCTAAAATGCAAGTCAACGCCGTTGAGAAAATTATCCGTGTCTTTGATTTAGGTGGAGAGGTGTAAAATGATAACGAAAGAAATATTTGGAAAAGTAGACGGAAAAGAAGTATATAAATACACGTTGACGGGCGATAACGTTTCGGTGGACGTGTTGGACTTTGGTGCGATTGTACAAAGTTTGTATGTGGACGGAGTAAATATCGTTAGAAGTTTTGAAAGCGCAGAAGATTATAAATTGCGCGGTGGATATGCATGCGTTGTGGTTGGACGCGTAGCAAACCGTATTGCAAAGGCAAAGTTTACCTTAAACGGACAAGAATATCAACTCACGAAAAATGAAGGAGACAATCAGCTTCACGGCGGTTTGCAAGGGTTTCACCATAAATTCTATGAAGTGGAAGAAATTGAAAATGGGTTAAAAATGACCTATATTTCCCCCGACGGTGAAGACGGTTATCCCGGACAGCTCGTTTTCACTGTGGAAATTATTTTGACGGGCAGAACTTTGAATATTGAGTATTCTGCAATTTCCGATAAAGATACGATATGGGCTCCTACGCATCATTTCTACTTCAATATGAACGGACCTATCGG
>JAZRBK010000041.1:0-9161 GCA_045635025.1 Candidatus Scatosoma sp. | reverse complement strand
GGTATCGTCTTTTGCTTCAAAAATCTCGCCTTTGTACGCGCTCAAATCGTTCGGATAGTCCGATAATCGGTTGCCCGTATAGAGCAGACAACCGACCACCAAGACCGTCAGAATCAATATTGCGACTGCGAGTATTCGTTTACCCGTTTTCGCCATTATTGTTTTCGTCCTCCTTGCGTTGTTTTCGTTTCTTTATAGCTCGTCCTATTGCCTTAAATGGCGCCGTTATCAACCATACAATACCTTTACCGAGTAATGCTAATAATGGTTTCACCAGCGGCCAACAGAAAAAGCAAAATGCAAGCACTAAAATTACGCCTACAACTATTTTTAATATTTTCAACCAATCAATTTTTTCATCCGTTGTCGTATAGACCGGGGGCGTTGCGTCAGGCACAACGTCAATGGGGTTGGAAACAACGGGAATTACCGTGCTCTTTTCACCGTTAGAAAACGTTACGTCGATAATGTCGAAATCAAGGTTGACCGTTTGCTGAAAGAAATACGCATTGCTATCTACCTTCTTAAACGAATCGCCAAAGATAGAGGTATTTTCTTTCATAAGCGTTGCTTCTTGTGCGATATAGTCGCTTACCTGATAACGAAACAAATAGACCGTACTTGTGTTTTTATGGGTATTGTAATAGTTGGAAAACTCTGCGTAATCGGATTCGCTTATAAAAAGCCTTTGCGAAACTTCCGATGCCGTTCCCGTTAAATCGCTGTCTTTTACCGCATAAATAGCCGAAATGCCGTCAAAGGTGTTTGTGGTTATATCGCCTTGCAAGCCCCAAAACTTATCCCACCAGCTTTTGTCGATAATCTCGTGCGTCAATGAAAAGGTTTCGTCCGCTGTAATATTTACGTCCGTCCATTTATCCGCAACCGTTTCAAACAGATATTTACTGTATTTCCCGTTTACGAGTACGCCGCCGTACTTGCTTGCGCTTGCTTTCAGTTCCGCTAAAATATCGTCCGATGAAAGCGTGAAATTATCCGCGCTGTCCGTTCCGCTGCCTGCATAATACATAGAATACAGCGTTTCAATGTCCTTGCCGTAATAATGGTTTATAACTTCGTCGTTACGCATAAGAGGTTCTTCATTGTAATAGGTATAACCGCCTAAATACAACGAACCAGCCTCGCCGTTTCTTTGATAGGCATACGCGCCGAGATACATATAATTGAAAGTGCTTTGATTTTTGATATTCTTGCCTAAAAGGGGTAATATCGCGTTATACGCCGTTTGATTGCCCGTTACCAAAGCAGGCTTTAATACCGCGTCAAGCCAAGTAGCGTGTACTGCCGTCATTGCTCCGTAACGATTGATATACGTGTTTGGAACAGCAAAATATACGCTATGTAGGCTGTCTTGCGTGTACTCGTTTTTACCGTTCGTGCCGTTTGGTCGGTATTGCGTAGGGTGTACTTCCAACGATAACACGTCCGTTTCTTCCGTACTGCAAGCAAGAGTGCTTTCCGCATTTTCATTACTGCCATATCCTGCCGCGTAACCGCTGTATTTATAAGTCGTTGCTATGGTGTACTCCGTGGCGTTTGACGCGCCCGAAGTTAATAGTTCAATGCCGCTTACACGATATACACGCTCCGAACTGTTTACTGTGGATAATACGTTCTTTTCCTGCGCTTCCGTCAAATCTACGCGGAATTTATAGAACAAGCCTTCGTAATTCGTTTCGGTGGAGCAATTCAAATACTTCAAGTTGTACTTGGTATAATTTGCGTCCGTCGCCGCGTCTAATGCGATTTGGATTTTATTCAACGGACTGTAAAGATTAAACTTCAAGCCTTTGGGGTTATACACATACACGTATAGCCCGAAATTGTCTTGCTTTTCCGAGTAAAAACTGTAACAATATTCGACAAACGATATAACCTGCGTAGGTTTCTTTTCATCGAAATTGTAAGTGGTTAAATCAAACGGGTTTCCGTTTACGGTTGCCTTTTTCAAATCGTCCAGCACGTTCGTCTGTTCATACACCGATTTGGAAGTTTCTTCGGCTGATGCCGGAAGGACGGCAGGGAATATCCCTGCCATCACGACCAGAAACGAAAGTATGAACGAGAAAAACGCATAAATGATTTTTTTAGCTATTCTCGCCATAAGCCACCTCCGCTTAATTGTTTGCTTGCTCGTTATCTACAACAACGATATACGCGCCGCCTTTGGTTACAACCTCTAAGCATTTTGTATCGCGTGTAAGCTCAAACCAAATGGAAGGAATTGTAGCGTTGTCGCCTGCACCCGTAAATACGTTTTCATCAAGCACGATTTCAAAGTATTCTTCGGTTGCGCTAACTTCTGCATCCACACTCAAACGCACACCGTCTTTCCAATAAATATAGCCTGCTTTATCGTAAGAAGTGGATATACCAATCGTTACTTTGGGCATATCTAATTCAACAGTCGTTTTAGGTTCGGTATAACCGCCGTTAAAACCGCCGTCGCCCGTAACCAAGTTTAATACAATATACGCTTCCGATTCGGGATTGCTTTTATCAATGTAGAAACGATAAGTTTCACCTATTCGGAAATCGTCGGGATCGGTTAAAAGCATTTCATCTTCTTTAAGGATAATTTCTTTGTTTGCACCTGTGGACTCGTCCATGGGTGGCTCATTTTCAATTTTATCCGTTAAATGTTTTGCTACAACAACCGTACCGCCGATTGCTCCTACACATAGAAGAAGCGATAAAATGACATACAAGAGTTTCTTCATTCAATCACCCCCGAATTACATATATTGCACGTTACTTGAACAAGTTACCGAAATCGTGTACGCTTCACCTGCGATATAGAGCGTAATCGTTGCCGAGCCGTAACCGCGAGCGTAGATAACGCCCGATTCGCTTACCGTTGCCACATTCTCATTGGAAGATACAAAACGAGCGGGAATATCCGCATTTGTAGGTTCAACCGTACCCGAAATCGCATGAGAGCTATTCAAAGCCATCGTTACGCTGGTATTGCTCGTAATCGTTACTTCGGGCATATCGCCGTTGTTCGTATGCGCGGATAACCCGTTCGCTTGGTCGATTGCCATATCAATATACGTTCTTAATTTTGCCGCTCTTGCTTCCGTGAAAGTTTCCAAGCCCATAGCGTGAGCGTTCAGAGCCGCGCCTGCTACGTATGCAACCGAACGCGCATTAGTACGATAGGTCGTACCATCAGGCATTGCACTGTATTTGTAGGTGGGTGTACCGCTTGAATTGTCAATAAGTACGCCCATTGCTACAAATCTACGGTTCATATTGTTAAAGAGTACGTTTGCAAGCGTAAAGCGCATATACGAGGTGTAATCGTTGTATGTGCCGTAGCCGTCAAACACGCTCATAATGACCGTCTTTTCAGCTTCCGCAAAGGCGTTTACCCAATCAATATAGGTAGTTTTGTTTTCGTTTACGGCTTCAAAGTAATCAAGCGGAGCGACCAAAATAGCCAAAGACTTGTTTTCGTCTGCTTCGACTTCCGCTTTTAGCTCGTTGTCAATAAGACAAGTAAAGCGGATAGCAGGATCGAGCGAATCGTCCTCGCCCATATATACGGACGCGCCGCCAAGCATTGTCATACCTTCCGCAATATACGAGGTTTCGTCCGTAGGGGGCGTTAATTCTTGTTCGGGAAGTTGAGGCGTTCCGTCGTCCGAGCTGTCCGCGGGCGGTTCTTCAAAATCCGTTACGCCGTCTTTTCCGTCGTCGATGATTACGTCGCCGCTTTGCGTGGTTTGTTTATCATCACCTAAACCAAGGTTTTTGTAGAGGATAAAAGCGCTACCGCCTATACCAATACAAAGTAAAAAGCATACAAGCAAATATACAATTTTCTTCATTTAAAATCTCCTTATTTTTAGTTGTTTTCGCCGCCAAACCATTTATAGATTACAACGGCTTCCTGCGTGGACGAATAGCACGAAAATATCTCATTTCCCGAATTGTACATAAGTACGTTTCGAGTGCTTTCGCCTTGCGCCACAATGTTTGCTACGTAGCTGGAATCAATTTCAATGCTCCAAGATGCGTTTTCGTTGATATCCGAACGCGTTTTCAAGTGGTTGCTTGACGTGCTCGGTGCGTACAAATAACCCGTTCCTACGTAAAAAGCGAATGTGTTTTCGTGAATACCATTTTCAAGCGTAATTACTTGCACGTCGTCGTTTATCGTTGCCATATCATTGCTTTTCACAATACTTGCTACGGAACGATTGCTCGTGTTTTGCGTTGTACCAAGTGCAAAATCACCCGTTTTTGCGGCAATAATGATTTTATCGCCCACGGCTAAATCCGAAGCGTCCGTACAAATTCGCCACCCTGTAACCGTTTCCGTTGGGGTATTTTGTTCGCCATCGGACGTGGGGGAGCTGTTTTGCGGTTGCTCTACCTGCTTTTCGCCGTCAAGGTGTTTAGCAAGGGCAAACGAGCCGCCTATTGCGCCGATACAAAGCAGAACGCTAAAAATTATCGTTAATATTTTTTTCAATGCGTGCCACCTCTCCTGTTGTATTGCTTGGTGTACTTATCCGACTTGCGACGATTCGTAACACCTTTTTTGTAGCCATACGCCGCGGCGGTTTTCGCGCCTACACGGTTGGGGATAGAATACGATTCGTCCCAGCCTTTGGCGTAACCAATATCGTATGCGGTGCGGATATCCGAACCGTAACGTTTTGCCGATTGCTTTACTTTATCGCCTTGCTTTTTCGCATACGCTTTTGCTTTGTTGCCCGTATCTTTCATAGTTTCCTTGAAAGTCTTTTTTTGTTTTACTGCTTCCATAAAATCCTCCTGAAAATTATTAAGGACTGCGACTGCCTTTTCCGACTGCCGCAGTCCCGTAGTTATGCGATTGCTTTACCGCAAAATCGCATTGAACGCATACCTGCCCCTATGTTTTATCTCAAAAACATATTAAGCGCCGTTTTATCCGAAACACGCGCGGGCTTGATAGGACATTCATATACAATGCCGTCCTCATCCACAGAACGTACCGCATAGGTGTTGCCTTTGAGTACCTGTCCCGTTTTATCGTCCTTGATTTCATAGGGCTTTAATACCAGCTCCGCCGTCATTTCATTGCCGAATACGATATCCAAAACCTCGTATCCACCGTTGTCGGGCGGTACTACGCCGATTCTCTTTTCTTTGCCTCTGATTTTTGCGTTAATGAAATACGAGAAGTATTCCTGTCCGTTTTTCGTGTACGTATCACGTTCTACGAGAATGTTCATTCCTTCCATTGTCTTTATGCTGCTCCTTTATTGTTTTTCTTTTTTGCGGTAGGTTTACCGATTTGACGAGAGATTTTTCTCGCTTCTTGTACGCTCTTACCTTCACTCAACGCCTTCATATACTTGTGCATACCTGCGCTGTCCGATTGTGCCAACAAATACCCAGAGCGCAAGCCCTTATTGTATTCGTCAAGTTCTTCATCCTTCTTGTCGCCACGCATGTGAACGCCTAATTTACGTTCCTCGGCGTAGCCTTCTGCTCGCGTAGAGGGTTTAATCCATTTACGCTGTCTGGGTGCGTTTCCGCTATTGGTCTTTGCCATATTTTAATCTCCTTTGCCCGTCTTGCCGTTAGCACAGCATACCTTTGATTTTTGCAACCGATTTTACCGTTTTTCGTCGCTTTTCCGTCAGAAAACTTCCTTTTATCTTCATCGTTTTGCCGAAGTTCTACGGATAAACGGCGGTTTCTGCGTTAAATGCGGTTACTTTGCATAAGTGCGAGCGCATTTCGTCGCCCTGATTCTTCTGCCGTCAACGTTCATACGCGTACCGTATTCTTCTTCATACGCTTTGTCGCGTGCCGGCGTTCGGGGATAATAGGTATCGTAACTGCACAAATGCGTGCCTTCGTCTTCATCGTCTTCAATTTCTATGTGTTGCGTAACCATATAATTTTTCGTTCTATATGCGTTATCGACAATCGAAATCGTACCGTCAAGCTGTTCACGAATTTCCTGTTCCATACGTTCCTCCTTCACTCTTGTACCTGCGTTTGCAAGAACAGCAAGAGTTTTTTATTGAGCTTCTGTATGTATTGCGGCGTGTAATTCCATTCCAAAGACAGACCTTCCTGCGTAAAGTTACGCGTATAAAGGCACACGTACAAATCGTATAACAGCGGTGGCGCCGTCCGCATTGCTTCGTTGTACTTTTTCACCTTACCCAAAATCGTATTTGTACCGACACTCTCCATTGCTTCGTCTAATACTTTCTTTCGGGTGTAGTAATAACGCACCTCTACCAAATCTTCTCGGATTTTCTCTATCGCCAACATACTTTTGCCCTCGACTTTTGCTTTTTGAAGGGGAGTTTTTCAATCACCCTTCACCTATAAGCCACGAGAACACCGATTTTTTAGGGTGTTTTATAAAAATTTTTTCAATTTTTTTATTGCCGCGTTGTAAATCTCGAAAATAGTGGGTATGCTTCTACCCATTTTCTTGGCGATATATTCAAAGGTTTTACCGTCGTAAACGTATAAAATGAATACTTCGCGTTGCTTGTCCGTCAGCTTTTCCAAAAGACTTTTTACGTATTCGCTTTCTTCTGCGCGTATGATTTCTTCCATAGGGGACTTGTCCGACGATTCAAAATCGTGTCCGCTTGCCATAGCCTTATCCAAAGAAATATGCCGACGGGTTTCCTTGCGTTCTAAAAGCTGTTCTTTGTAGAGTTCTTTTAGGTATGCGAGCCTAATTTCTTCGCTACATTCTTTCAACATTGCCGCCGTTTCGCTGTCAACGTACACGCGTACTTTCTTTTCGCCTTGCTTCGTGGTTACGATAATTTCAAATTTTTTCATAATAAAAATCCTCCTGTTTTTTGATTTGAAATTAAAAAATCTCAAACCAAAACAGGGGGACCACGAATACGGCTACCCGTTATACAAGCGTAAAAAAGAGCATAACAAAAAACGCACCCTACGAACAGCGTAAATTCTCTTTCGTAAAGTGCGTTAAATTTTTTATTCAGTTGTGTATGTAAAAAGCCTTTATGTTTTAGTTTTTATCGTGTTCGCTGCTTCTGATATAAAGCAACGAATACGTATCCGACCAGCGCATAAAACCCTCCGCAACCCGTCAAATTTTTCAGCTTTTGCATATCATTATCTTTTGCGGAATAATATAAAATGGAGCATTTTACACTTTTTTTTGAATAATACCAATAAGAAAAGGCGGCAAGCTACTGTGTTCGTAGCCTGCCGCTTGTCTTTGCTATTCAAGTCTGTGCGTACATTGTCCGTCGCAGGCTTTTATTTCGTTTAGTTTTCTTTTCTCTTTTTGAAGAACACGAACGTTGCCGCGCTTGCAAGAGCAAACATTCCAACGCCAATGCCACCAATCGCGCTACCGCAACCGGACTTCTTGCCTTCGTCTTTGCTCGAAGAATCGGGCGTAGAGCTGTCTTCAAGTTTAGGAATAGCAAGCTCGGTGATTTCGTTGCCGTTTTCATCGAAGTGCTTTCCGCAAACCGTACAATCCTTATGCGCCTTCGTGCCTTCTTTTTCGGTGGTTGCAGGGATTTCAGCCTGCCAATCGCCAAACGTATGACCTGCCGCAATCTTACCTGCGCCTACCTTCCAAGCGTCAAGAGAAGTGATTTCTTTTGCTTCGGTGCAAGCCGCGTCTTCGTAAATTCTACCGCAAGAGCATTCGTAGTAAGCATTCCAGCCGTCTGCCGTACAAGTAGCCGCTTGACCGTTTACCTTTTCGCCGTTTCCACAAGTATGAGGTACGGTTCTATCGTAATCACAAGTGTTGCATACCATATCGTCGTCGTTGTCGTAAACGTGCGCCGCTTCTTCGTCTTTAAGACCGCAAGTACATACCTTCCAATGCTTTTCGTTGTCCTTAATCCATTCGCCAAAGCTATGTTCAGGAGCTGCGCCGGTAAGCATTTCAAGCGTGGTTTCAACGTAGTTTTCATCGAAATACGTTTCGCAAACGTCGCAGAAGTAGTGCGCACCAACCGCGCCCTTTAATTCAGTTGCGGTGTGGATTGCTTCCGTTGCAGGTATCAAATCACCGTAAGCGTGTGCGCCGTAAACATTGCTTTCCCAAACCAAATTATCCGATTTTGCATAGCAATATTCGCAAGCGTGGTAGTACCAAATTCTATCCTTGCAGGTTTCGCCACCTTCATAGAAGTAGTATTCATCTGCGATTTCAAGGGTATAGCTATGCGTTTGATTGCTTGCGTTGCCTACATAATACATATCTACAGCAGAAGGATCGTCGCCTGCGCTCTTTTTGCAGTTGCCGTTAATGCAGTAGTACCAATAAGTAGTTTCTTCAAGGCAATTTTCCGCTCTATGACGGAGGTACTGATCTGCGTTGCCGCCTTCCTGTGCTTCTCCGCAGTAATCGTGTACGGGGTAAAGAAGTGCTGCATAAGGAATGCCCATATCGTTGAGGCTGTAAGGATCGTTTGCGCTATCTGCAATGAGGTTACCGTCCATATCGTAGAACTTGCCGCAAGAGATACAAGCGCGACATTCTATGTTGCCAAGCTCGCCCATTTCACAATTAGGCTGTCTTGCAGGAATGGACATTTCATTGCCCTCGTCTGCAAAGCAAACGTGAACGATAATGGTGATATCGTGATCGACCTCTGCCGCGTTGACCTCAACAGGCTTGCTGTAATCCTCGTAACCTTCTTTTTCAACGATTACGTTGTAAGAGCCGTAAGGAATGCTTGTGAAGAGATAGTTACCCTGTGCATCAGCCTCAGTAACGTATACGATCTCATCGTCCTTTGCGAGATATACGATAGTACCCTCAAGATTTTCGTTACCACCCGAGCGGGTCTTTGGTGTGCTATGACCGATATTACCGCCAAGGTTACCGGTTGCTTCGGGTTCTACAACGTACACGGTTGCACCTGTGAATTTGCTTTCATACACGCCACCTGCAGTGTTCTTGATAGAAAGCATAATAACGTAAGTACCAACGGTTTTGCTGTTGATAATTTCGCTGTCAGCCGTAATTACAAGGTTTTCGGTTGTGATATTGCCAAGCTTCTTATAGCTTGCATCGTAAATTTCCCAAGTGTAGCTGATCTCACCAATCGCGCCGCTGTTGCCGAAGGTGAAATCGGGCTTAAGAACGATAGAGCCATTCTTGGTTACGG
>JAZRBK010000040.1:0-1957 GCA_045635025.1 Candidatus Scatosoma sp. | reverse complement strand
AACGTAAATGTTATCGTAGTCTTTTAAGGAAAGCGTTATCCCACCCGAATGGGGATCGCCTTTCATTTCAAACCCGGCGTTATGGATATGTAAAAAATCGCCTTCGATAGATAAAAATTCTTTCACTCGGAAATACGGATTGATGGAATCAAGTCCTGCGTCCAACAATTCCGCAACGATTTTTCTCCCTTCCGTGTTTCCGTGATTTGTTAATTGTTCTTTATTTAATATTCTCATAAAAAACCAGCTTTTTTTGCTTTATACAATCGAATATCCGCCGTCAATCGAAATGCACGCGCCCGTCGTAAACGTTGCCATATCGCTTGCCAAATACAAAGCGATACCCGTCAATTCTTCGGGTAAACCTACTCTGCCCATCGGCGTTCCCGACAACCATTTCGCAACCATCGGTTCGTTGGGAGTATCAAGGCGTTTTGCCGTCAACGGCGTGCGAATAAATCCGGGCGCAATCGCATTCACGCGAACACCGCGTTCCGCCCATTCGTTCGCCAAACATTTCGTCAGCATAATCACCCCTGCCTTCGAGCTGTTATACGCGCATTGTTTTTGAGGCATGGGATTAACAACCAACCCTGACATCGAAGCTACGTTGATAATGTTGCCCTTGCCTTGTTCCAACATCACTTTTCCCGTTTCACGGCATACGAGGAACGTACCCGTCAAATTGACGTCGTAAATTTTTTGCCAAACTTCCAAAGGCATTTCTTCGGCAGGGAGCAGTTTGTTGATACCCGCGTTGTTGACAACGATATCGATATGCCCAAACCTCTCTTTTACCGTTTTTACCATATTGACGACGGACTCCTCGCTCGATACGTCCGTTCTAATGCAGAAACATTCGGAATATTCTTCGATAGCACGCTTTGCGTTTTTAAATTCTTCTTCCATAATCCCTGCGATAACAATCTTCGCGCCGCACTTTGCAAACGCCGTAGCGATTGCCAATCCGATACCGCGCTCAGCGCCCGTTACGATTACCGTTTTACCCGTATAATCAAAAGAAACCGTACTCATAAAATTCTCCTTTTCGTAGTTAAACGATTATTCTTTCCATAAATAGTCCACTGCAAGGTACAGCACCGTATCTTGGTCATTAATAAAGGGATCGAAGAAATTTCCCTTTTGCCCGTTCACGCGGAAAGGGAAAATACTTGCGCAGCTTGCGCTGCCGTCGGGGAAGAACAAGCACAAACTGTTTCTAAGCCCCGTAATCCCCTTTTTATACAACCTTTCGTCCCCCGAAAGCGCGCCGTAGGTTGCGTAAAGATAGGACGATAAAGATGAACAATGTTGAGGCATCGTATCCCCAAACGTCATTGCTTTCCCTGCGTAATAGTCGTCCCAGAACCGAATCGCAATGCTATTGAGCTTGTAATGGGGTTGGAACCCGTCGAACGCTTCCAACAGCTCAAAATGCGGTTTTAATTCTTTTAAGTAAGTTTCGTCGCCCGTAATTCTGTATGCGTCGATAATAAACGATACCGCAGGCGAGACGATTGTCTGTTCGTAATTTACTTCGTGCGCAGGGTAATTCGTTCCGCGTTTGATTACGTTCCCTACGTGCGTCATAAATTGTTTCTTCAAGGTTTCCCGTTCTTCGAACATTTCCGCGTCTTCGAGAACCTTGAGCATTTTATACATACATATCCCGTTGGGATAAAAGTTTTCGCCACCATCGCCATAATAAAAGTTGATTGCTTTTATCATGTACTTTAATAATTGTTTGTCTTTTAAGACGTAATATGCTTCCAGCAGCACTCTCGCCAAAACGGGTCCGTTATACAAGCGTCTGCGCTCGGAATACCTTCTCACCGTGCTGAATACTTCCCCCGTTACCTCGTCAAAAATTTCACGAAGTAAAAAGTTAATATATTTTTTGAATGCAACGAGATATTTCTTGTTTTTCACTCTTTGCAGATATACTGCTACGATATAC
>JAZRBK010000039.1:0-1389 GCA_045635025.1 Candidatus Scatosoma sp. | reverse complement strand
TGTTGCCTACGGGACACGGATGTTTTGTAACGTTATTATAAAGGGAACGTGTTATGGAAAAATATTTTGGCGTTATGTTGGATATGTCTCGAAATGGCGTTATGAAAGTGGACGTATTGAAAAAATACGTGGACTATCTTTCACTGTTTGGATACAATATGTTGCAACTTTATACGGAAGATACCTATGAAGTGAACGGGGAGCCGTATTTTGGGCACCTTCGCGGCGGCTATACAAAAAATGAATTGAAAGAAATTGATGCGTATTGTCAAAGCAAGGGTATGGAGTTGATTCCTTGCATTCAAACGCTTGCGCATTTGCGGACGATTTTTAAGTGGTTTGCGTATACGGATATCAACGATACGGCAGATATTCTTTTAATAGACGAGCCTCGAACTTATCAACTGATTGATAACATATTTGCAACGCTTGCAGAGTGTTTTACTTCCCGTAAAGTACATATCGGTATGGATGAAGCACACATGGTTGGGCTTGGGAAGTATTTGGATAAGCACGGGTATCAAAAACGATTTGAACTGTTGAATAAACATCTTGACAAGGTGGTGGAAATCGCAAAGAAATACGGATTTGAGCCTATGATGTGGTCGGATATGTTTTTCCGCATTTCCAACAATGGGGAATATTACGGGAAAAATGTGAAACTGCCGCAGGAATTTATAGACGGCGTTCCCAACGTTTCGCTTGTGTATTGGGATTATTACCACACGAAAAAAGACGACTACCGCGCAATGATGAAGGCACATCAGCGGTTTGGAAAAGATATTTGGTTTGCAGGCGGTGTTTGGAGTTGGATGGGATTCACTCCGTCAAATCGGTATTCTTTGCAAACGATCAAGCCTGCATTAGATGCTTGTAAAGAATACGGCGTGGAAAATATTTTCCTTACTCTTTGGGGAGATAACGGTAAGGAATGTTCGTATTTTGCATTGTTACCATCTTTATATTACTTAAAGCGTTATTATGACGGGGAGAGAAATAGGGCGGTTATTGAAAAAGAATTCGAACAATTGACTGGCGAATCTTTTAAGCGAATGATGGATACCGATCTTCCTAATTTGGTTGGGGGGAATAAAGAAGGCTTCCGTAATCCCAGCAAATATATGCTGTATAACGATTTGTTTTTTGGTTGGTTGGACACACAGACAAAAGAAGGCGTGGAAGAAGAATACAAAAAACTTGCCAGAAAATTTACGTTCTATGCAAACCAAAGCAAAGACTTTGCTTATCTTTATGACGTATATGCGAAATTGTGCCGAGTTCTTTCTATAAAATACGGACTTGGAGTACGACTTCGCGCGGCGTATCAAGCGAATGATAAAACGGCGTTAAAGGGGCTGATTTCTGAGTTGAAAAAGGCAGAGAAAAGGT
>JAZRBK010000038.1:0-5692 GCA_045635025.1 Candidatus Scatosoma sp. | reverse complement strand
AAAAGGGTAAAAATCTCCTCTTCGCGTTCGGCAAGGGAAATGAGTTCTATATCGGTAATTCCCGCCTCGTCGAACACCTCTTTTATCGCGGAAAGCTGTCCTTTCCCGCCGTCGATAACCATTAAATCGGGTTTTGGAAATCGTTCTTCCTCGTCCGTATTCAGCTTTGCCAAACGCCGCCGCATCATCTCTTGGTGGGAAGCGTAATCGTTCGCCCCCTCTACCGTCTTAATCTTAAAACGGCGATAGCTGTTTTTATCCGCCTCGCCATCGATAAAGACGACCATAGACCCCACCTTGTCCACACCGCTGATATTGGAAATATCATAACATTCCATTCTGCGGGGATATTTTTTGAGTCCGAGAAGTTCTTGCAGGCGTTTGCAAGCGTCTTTCGTCATATCGTTTTTATGCTTGATTTTGTTGATGGATTTAGAAAGGTATTCACTTGCGTTGCTTTCCGCCATTTCCAAAAGTTTCTTCTTCACCCCTTGTTTGGCGAGCACGATTTCTACTTTTTTCCCAAAACGTTCTTGAAAATAATTCTCAATCAGTTCCTTTTCGCAATAACCCTGCGTAATAATTTGTTCGGGCAATTCGTGATTGGTGTAATACTGAATAATAAACACCGTAAGCGCGTCCGTTTCCGTAAACGAACAATCTTCCAAGGCGAAATTATCGCTCCCTTGCATAATCCCTTTACGCGTGATTAAAACGTTGACGGCAGAATAGATATAATTCGTCTTTAACGCGATAACGTCGGCGTTTAAGGCGCGGTTGAGCGACGTAATTCTTTTGAGCTTTAACTTGGAAAGCATTTGCAGTTTTTCCCGATATTCCATCGCGAGCTCGAACTCTTCGTTCTCCGCAAATCGGAGCATTTTCTCCCGCAAAATCCCTTCCGCTTCCTCGTAATCGCCGTCCAAGAACGCCATTGCTTTTTTAATGCGCTCGGCGTAATCCTCCCGCGAACACAAATGCGCACAGGGCGCTAAGCAACGGTGCAAATGGTGCATAAGGCACGGTTTTTTCGCCTTTTCGGTAATCGCAGTCGTACAAGTCCGTACGTTATAAACGGACGAGAGAATATCGAGGATTTCCCCGCAACGCACGCCGCCCATAAACGGACCGAAATATTTTCCGTCCTTTTTAATTTTGCGCGTAACCGCTACCCGAGGGAACGCCTCTTTCGTATAAACCTTGATATACGGATACGTCTTATCGTCTTTTAAGAGAATATTGTACTTGGGCTTGTACTTTTTGATAAGGTTGTTTTCAAGCGCTAACGCGTCTATCTCCGTCTGCGTAATGATATAGGAAAAATCGTGGATATTCTCCACCATAGCGGCGACCTTTTCAGGTTTTGCCGAGGCGTGAAAATACTGGCGCACTCTGTTCTTTAACACGCGCGCCTTTCCCACGTAAATAACTACCCCATCCTTATCGAGCATGATATACACGCCGGGTTTTTCGGGTAATAATTTGAGTTTTTCCTGTAACACGTTCATAATTTAGCGCACGGAAAAACCGACTTTTGATTTTATAAAATCAAACGCATTTTCCCGTATATAATTATTATATACTAAATTGTGCAATTTTGCAAGGAAATAAACGGAAAAATCCGCTCAACAACCCAAAAACTCGATACCTTTTAACAAAACGTCGTTAATCGTATCGTCCACAAGGGAATAAAAGATGATTTTTCCTTGCCGAGTGCTTTTCACTATCCCCGCACTCTTCAAAAAACGGAGCTGGTGCGACACCGTCGTTTGATTGATTTGTAACAAGCGCGAAAGGTCGGTTACGCAAAGTTCGCTAATGGCGAGCGCAGAAAGTATTTTTACCCGCGTATAATCGGCAAAAACAGAAAAAAAGCACACGACACCTTCGAGGATATCCCCTTGCGGAACGTAATCCTCAATCAAACTTTGTGTGCGTTTATCCAAGAGCAGCATTTCAGACATATCAATCCCTCCGAATATGTTTTTATGGGAATATGATAACGTATTACGCCGCCCGTATCTTGTTTAATTTTGCCCGAAAACCGTTTATTTTGTCATAACCGCGCCGTTATTTTATCATAACGGCACGATACGCCTTTTTAGGAAATCTTTTTAACCTCGTAACCCGCTTTGACAATCGCTTCGCTTAACGCTTCATCCGAAACGTTTTCTCCGATATTTACGGTTGCCGTTTTCTTTTTAAGGTTCACTTCTACGCTTTCCACGCCTGTAATTTCTTCAAGCGCCTTTTGAACGTGCGCCACGCACCTAGGGCACATCATACCTTCTACTTTCAATACTTTTTTCATATCCTTTTTCTCCTCGTCTTCCTTTTTCTTTTTTTGGGCTTTTTTATCTTGTTTTCCCTTTTGAAACCTCGTTAAACGTAACGCGTTGCTAACAACGAAAAGCGAGCTTAAACTCATACACGCCGCCCCTATCATAGGATTGAGGGTTATCCCCGCGAACGCGAGCGCACCTGCCGCAACGGGAATGGCAACACAGTTATAAAAGAACGCCCAAAAGAGATTTTGTTTGATATTTTTAACCGCCGCTTTGCTCAAATCTATCATCGTAGCGACCAAGCGTAAATCCCCGCGCGAAAGGACGACGTCCGCGCTGTCAATGGCAACGTCCGTACCGTTCCCCATCGCAACGCCCACGTCCGCCGCTTTTAACGCGGGACTGTCGTTGATACCGTCGCCTACCATTGCTACGAACCCGCCGACGGAGCGTACTCTTTCTACCGCTTCCGCCTTATCTTTGGGCAGAGCTTCCGCAAAATACTCCTCTATCCCCGCCTCGTCTGCAATCGCGCGCGCCACGTTTTCATTATCGCCCGTGAGCATTGCCACGCGCACGTTTTTATTCCGCAAATCCGCCACCGCCGAAGCGCTTTGTTCTTTTAGAGTATCCGCAATGGCAAACACCGCGAGAATCTGTTTTTCACTTGCCAAAAACACCACGGTTTTTCCGCTTCTTGAATAGTTTTCTTCGATAGCAGCCGCTTGTTTGCCACCGATTTTACCAAGCAAGCGCCGATTTCCGAGCAAATAACGCTCACCCTGACAATTTACACGCGCCCCTTTGCCCGTTTCGTACGCGTAATTCTCAATCGGCAAACCCTGCTCGCCCTGCGCTTTGGCAAACGAGCGGATACATTCGGCTATCGGGTGGTTAGAACGGCTCTCTATGGCATACGCTAACGCTAAAACGAACGATTCCGCTACACCAAACGTCTGAAAATCGACTACTTGCGGTTGTCCTATCGTGAGCGTCGCCGTTTTGTCGAGCAAAACGCAGTTTATATTCTTCGCCTTTTGCAAAGCTTCGGCATCTTTATACAAGATTCCAAGCGACATTCCCCGTCCCGTCGCCGCCATTACGGCTACGGGTGTGGCGAGCCCTAACGAGCACGGACAAGATATGACGAGCACGCTAATCGCGTAATTTGCCGCCGTAGAAATCTCGCGCGTAATGAAAAGCCATAAAATAAAGGTAAATAGCGAAATCAAACATACCGCAGGCACGAATATTCCCGCGATTTTATCGGCTATTTTTTGAATAGGCGCTTTGCTCGCGCCCGCTTCTTTGACCATTTTCACGATTTGCGAAAGGGTCGTATCCGCGCCTACTTTTTGCGCTACAACCTTAATGAACCCGCTTTTCACAATGTCCGCGCCTGTTACGGTACTCCCTGTCTGCACTTCCAGCGGCATACTTTCGCCCGTAATGGCGGCTCTGTCTACAAAGGCTTGTCCTTCGATAATTTTTCCGTCTACGGGCACGTATTCGCCCTGCTTTACCGCGAGCACGTCGCCTACCGCTATTTGAGAAAACTCTATTTTCTTCTCCTCGCCGTCCTTTTCAATCGTAACGGTACTTGGCATCAATTTGATAAGCTTTTCTATTTCGTCGCCCGTTTTGCTTTTGGATTTTTCCTCTAACCATTTCCCAAGCGTTACGAGCGCGAGTATCATCGCCGCCGATTCATAAAACAAATGGAAATGTCCGTCCGACTTCCCTACGTAAAAAAGAACGGTAAAAACCAAACTATACGCAAAGGAAACGCCTGAACCCATCGCCACGAGCGTATCCATATTCGGAGAACGCTTTATCAGCGCTTTTGCTCCGCTCGTGAAAAACTTAAAATCCACGACGATAACGGCGAGTGCGAGGAACATTTGCAAGGTTATACTGACAAATTGGTTCGGTTGCGGGAGCGACACCATACCGCCCATTGAAAAATACATAAGCGGCAATAAAAAGATAAGCGATAGAATAAACCGCCTTTTCAATAGATTGGGTTGCGGCTTGCGCGTTTCAAAAACATTTTCTTGATAAGCGGAAATCCCGTACCCAAGCCCTAAAACAGCGTTTTCTATCCGTTCACGGGGAAGCGCGGCGGAATCGTACTCCACCGTCATACATTCGCCCATTAGCGAAACCTCCACTTTGTCCACGCCCTGTAATTTACCGACCGCTCGCTCGATACCCGCGCTACACGCGGCACAGGACATTCCCGTAACCGTAAACTTTTCTTTCATAGCCGTAACCTCATATTCTTACCCTTTTAGTATAACACTTTTTCGCATTTTCGTCAAGCACATTGGAAAACGATAAAGCGTTCGTTTTGATTATCTGCGTGAAACGCAAAAAGACGGGTGCTATACGACACCCGCCTAAGAGTTAGCCAGACGAAAAAAATTAGTTGTTCTTTTCTTCTTTTTGCGCAACTACTTCCGCGCCGTTGTAAAAGCCACAGCTCTTGCAAACCTTGTGCGCTTCGTAAAGCTCGTGGCAATGGGGGCATTCTACAAGCGTAGCCGCCGTTGCTTTGTAGTTTGCGAATCTCTTGTTCGTTCTGCTCTTAGATTGTTTACTTTTAGGTACTGCCATAATAACACCTCACGTTAATTTTTCTTTTTCGTTATCAGTTTTCCGATTCGTCGCGATAGGAAAGTCCTTTGCAATCGTCGCCGCAGGAAAGAAGAAACGGCATACTCGCCATAATCGCATCCTCTACGGCTTTCGTCAAATCTACGATACCATTAGAATACGAATAATCTTCCGCGTCCTTTATCGGTTGAAAATACGCGTCGAGTTCCCCTTCCACGTCCGCGCTTGCCACCTGCAAACACCGTGAACATTGTCCTTCTATTCGATAAGACACCGTTCCGCGAACATCGAGCGAATCGTCCTCGTATAACTCGTAATCGAACTTCACGGCTACGGGCGCAGCGAATTTGACGAGCGGAATCTCTATCAACGTTTCGGGCGCGGAATAACTAAACTCCATGCTTCCCGTATACTTTTTTTGCGCGTTGAGCTTTCTTATATCGATAATCATCATAAACTTAGCCTATCAAGTATAGTATATTTCAACGACTTTGTCAACTTTTTTTCGCGACATTTTACGGATTTTTACAATAATTCTACCGTTTCTCTCGCAATCACGAGCTCTTCGTTCGTAGGAATGATTAAAACGCGTACTTTCGAGTTCTTACCCGTAATCTCGCGAATCGTTCCGTTGTTCTTTTCAAGGTTCTTTTCCTTGTCGATTTCAAGCCCTAAATATTGCATATTTTCACAAATCGCTTCCCGCACGCAAGGAGTATTTTCGCCTACGCCCGCCGTAAAGACGATACAATCAACCCCGTTCATAGCCGCCGCATACGAGCCCACGTACT